>DXVA01000125.1 GCA_019408975.1 Lentisphaeria bacterium
GCACGAAGCATTTTTGCGATGCAGAGCATCGCACTATGAAACCAATTTTTTAAATCAACCGGACTGCCCGATTCCACTTTGTCCTGTTCCAGATTGCCTGGTGCCTGACCCCGCTGCGGCAACCCTGTTTTTTTCCTGAATTTCTTGCAATACCCTCTTGACATTTTTCCTGAAATGTTTATAATATTAATATAATCCAAAACTAGATTAGAAGGAAGACGATGTATTTCGGAGACAATCAGGGAAAACGCACGGAGTTTGCAAAGCAGGCGATCATCCGCTATATTTGGGATAAAGACCTGCGGGAAGGCGACCGGATTCCCGCGCAGTCGGCACTCTGCCGACTGCTGAATGCGGGAAGCGCCACGATCGACCGCGCGGTAAAGAGCCTTGTCAGCGACGGGGTTCTAGAAGCCCGCAAGCGGACCGGCGTCTTTGTGCGGATGGAGAAGCCCGAAGGGTATCTCGGGCGTTCCGTCGGCATCATCGGGCAGGTCATGAATGTTCCGCGGATTTTCAACTGGACCCTTGCAAACGCCCTTCAGACGGCGCTTCAGGCGCGCGGCTGTCTCTGCGTCATGTTTCCGTTCCGCGACAGATACCACAGCATGCCCGTGGTTTCCGATTTTCTCGGACTCGAAACCGCACTTTCCCAGCAGACTGTTCACGGCTTGATCAGCATTTCCGATTTCAACGGGGAGAAACTGATTCCCGCTCTGGAAAAGTTCGGGTTGCCGGTCTGTTTCGGGGGACCGCCTTCCGCGAATGTGTCCGGCGTATTTATCGACACCCCCGGTTTCATGCTCCGCGGGCTTGACGAGCTGCGGTGCGCCGGCTGCAGGAAGCCCTGGGTCATGATCGGGCCGGGCCCCGTCAGGAATTTCAGCATTCCGCGCATGAGGCATTATCTTGCGGAATGGGACGGCGGGTGTCTTTCCGTGGAGGATGTTTACAAGGAAGGTTATGCGCTGGACGCGGGGCAGGAGTTTGCGCGAACGGCAATGTCGCTTTCCCCGGAGGAGCGGCCGGACGGTGTCGTTCTCTGCGACGACATCATGGCGCAGGGATTTTTTTCGGAGCTGGTGCGTCTGCAGGACCCGCATCTGACCTATATGCCGCAGGCGGTCTGTCTCAGAAACAAAGAGAGCCAGATTGACTTTCCGAGCCGTTCCATCAGCAATTATGAAGTGAACCCGAAGCGGATTGCGGACCTGCTGGTGGAGCAGCTCCTGAAACATCTGCTGCCTGACCAGCCGGCAGCTGAAACCGTCTGGATTTTTCCGGAAAAACTGAACAGCAATTTTATCAATCAATATAAGGAGAACGACAGATGAGTGTAAACAGAAAAACGGAAGAAAAGAGAAAAAGTTTTACCTTGATAGAACTTTTGATCGTGATTGCAATTATCGCGATTCTGGCGGCAATGCTGCTGCCGGCGCTGAACAAAGCCAGAGAGAGCGCAAACGGAATCAAATGCCTGAGCAACCTGAAACAGCTGGGAGTGGCGGCGGCCTATTATGCCGATGACTACAATGACTGGATGCCGGCAATGCGTCATGACTGGGGAGAGGCGAATCATGACTCGATATGGGCGGTTGTGCTTCTGAAAAACAACTATCTGACTGAAAATGTGTTCCAATGCCCGAGCGAACGCCGCGTCCGTTCGGAAATCAAGGCAAAGGATGCGGACGGTTACTGGAATGGAATGCACGGAACCTTGAATTATGGATTGAATTTTGCGACTTTCGGCTCTCTTGACTCCGGTGTGCAGAAACGCACGACGCGGGCGAACCTGACCAAACTCGGCGCCGGAAGCAACCTGATCGTATATGGCGATGCCGTGCCGTCGCGAGGAAACAACCAGAGCGATACGGGGAAGCCTTATCCGGGAGCTTCCCCGGAAGCCGGCGGCATCGCAACGCTTGAATGGACCAGCGACGGCGGACGCTTTTACCCGCTGCAAAGCGGAGGGGCAGTCATTTATGCATCCCCGTTTTTCCGGCATGGGAGGAATGCCAATTTCGCATTTTTTGACGGTCACGCCGGAGCGCTTGCACGGAATGAGGCGATTGATCACCGGAAATACTGGACTCCGGTACAGGTCAACGGCGCATGGATCAAATTCGGGCAGGAGTGGCATTGATCATGAAGTATTCTGCATTTCTATTTCTTACGTATGTCGCTTTTCAAGTCATGGCTGAAAATCCGGAAACCTATCGGAAACTCGATGGCGAGCGGAAGGAAAATCTGCTTCACAACAGCGGATTTGAGCAGAATGAAGCTCATTGGCCGGGAACGGGGAAAAACGGCTGGAGCATTGTCCGGGGGGAGGGGCGCAACGGAACGAACGCTCTCTGCAAGTCACGGACAGCCAAAGGCGAATATACACTCATCGGGCAGAAGGAGCTGATCCTGAAGCCCGGCATCACTTATGAATTCGGCGGATGGATCAGAGCGGATCGGCTGACAGGGCCGGGGGCGGGTATCGCCATCGAATGGAGTAATGCGCAGACCGGAAAACATCTGTACGGTGCATATCTGCCGCTGGTAAATGGCGATCACGATTATCAGGAGGTAAAAGGTTTGCTGACTCCTCGGGATTACGGTTTCCCTGTCCGCTACCAGATGACGCTTTATCTGCACCGTGATTCAACGGGAAAAGCATTTTTCGACGATCTTTATGTCCGTTCGGCATCCGGGCGCTGGACTGCGGCAATGATCCACCCGGTCCGCGAAACGGTGACGCTTCCGGAATCGTGTCTGGAACTGTTGTGCGCTGTCGACGGAGAATTCCGCTATGCACGGAAGAGTGTCCCGCGTTTGCAGTGCCGCACAATTATAAGGCGGGGTGCGGATATTCTGTATGACAAGGTGCTTCCTGTTGAGAATGAAAGAGTTGTTGCCAGACCTGAAAATCTTGCCGAAGGTTCCTGCCATGTGGAGCTTCAGCTTCTGGATACGGCAAATAAAGTGATTCTCGGCACAACGTCGTTTCCTCTGAAGGTCGTTTCTGCCGGAACATCGGAAAAATACCGGGTTGCGGTCGATCGGTCGGGACGGATCGCAGTGAAAGGGAAACATTTTCTGCCGATCGGGATTTACAAGCACAGACTGACCTCCCGGAGCGAGGTCGATCTGCTGCTTGATGCCGGGTTCAATACGGTCTGCGTTTATCTCGGACATGAAATTCCTGCGGAAATCTTCAAATATTGTGCGGAGCGCGGGCTTTGGGTGATTCCTTTTGTCGGCGGGCTGCTGCCGGTCGGCGCATCTCAGCTGCCGCTCCACAGTTATCGCGGTATTGCTGATCGGGAAAAGATGGCTGACGCCTTGATTGCCGACCTCCGAAAGCATGACGCCGTTCTGGCATATTATATCGCGGACGAGGTCGATTCCTCTTATGCGGAAGAATTGAAGAAACTGCGGAGGCGGATCAGGCACCTGGACCCTGAACGCCCGACATTTGCAGTTTATTACCAGAATTTCATGGAGCTTGCCGGATGCCAGGATATCATCGGGATTGATCCATACCCGGTGAAAGTAAGGAGTTCCAATGAGATGCGCAATGTGCAGAAACAGCTGCGGGAAGCCGGGCGGACGAGAAAGCTGTCCGGCGCCGGAGGCATGGCGCTCTGGGCTGTTCCGCAATATTCCAATCTGGGAATTGTTGCCGCCGATGCGAAAGACCCTGCGGTCTATTTGAAAAAATACAGATATCCGACATTGACCGAACTGTATTCCATGATCGCGCTGGAAATGATCAAAGGGGCGCGCGGATTCATCGGGTTCAATTTTGACTTTATGCACTATAAGAAAACTGTTGATCCCGATGCCTTCAAACGTTTCTGGCCGGTGATAAAAAAGGCAGTCGCGTTTCAGAGGGAAATGGCAGATTTTCTGTTGTCCGACCTGCCTGCTGTTCCTGTCAGGATCAAGACAGTTAAAGGGGAAGTGTATGCCGCCGCCTTCCAATGTGAAGACGGACGGACAGCACTGCTCGCCGCCTCCGTTGGCCCCGGAGATGCGGAAGCGGTGATTGAGCTGGAGTGTGATCTCAACATGGCGCCCCGTTTCGGGAATCTGAAAAGGCAAGCCCCCGGAATATGGCATTTCCGGGGACGCGACATCGACAGCGCCCTGGTGATTTCCGGGAAAATAACGGACAGGAAGTTGAAATAATGCGTTTCCGCCGTTTCCCGTATCCGTGATCTGCCGGTTCAGGGCTTCCGGCAGACTGCAATGCAGCGGATCAGCGGATACCGATTTCCGAGTTTGCGCAGGACGATATGGACCTCTCCGCATGGCGCGAGATCAAGACGGGGAACGTCATCCAGGCGGCACTCCGACTCCCTGCCGTTCACCGATATGCGGCAGTCTCCGGTCCCTTCAAGGTGCAGAATCTGCGGAGCGGAAGCGTCGCCTTTGAGGAAACATTCCAGATAGCCGTTCGGGAACACCTGATTCCCGATCAGGCGCCCGGGGCGCCCGTCTTTCAGAAGCGCATGGCTCGCGTGCATGAAACGGCCGCAGCGGCATTCATCCGTGATTCCGCCGGGAATAATGAAATCGATCACTCCGGGAAGCGCACCGGCTCTTTTGCGTGCTTCATATTCTGCGCGGTACTCCTCCCGGAGCAGCTGTGCGATTCCGAGGAGAGGCTTCAGGTAGACCTGATCCAGATCATTTCCCGCCACGGTGAAGACATGGTGATCCATTCCGTTCACAAATTCCGTCGAGGCGACTTCGAGCTCTTCCGGATGCGCCGTCAGCGGAAGCAGAGTCTTTTTCATGGATGCAATCGCCGTTTCCAGGTCCGGCGCTTCCGCTCTGTCCGCTTCCATGTCGTCAAAGTAAGCACAGACCGCACGCACAAAGGAACCGATTGCTTTACAGGCTGTCACGGCGTTGCTCCAGCGCCGCCTCAAACGCAGATATTCCTCCTCGGAGAGTTCCGGGCGCAGTTTCTCCAAACGTGCGAGACTCTTTTCCGCCAGAACAAGTGCTTCCTCTTTTTCCTTGAGGATGCAGTCGCGTCCGGGCGTGGCGCGTTCGCTCAGGATTGACCAGATGCCGTTCAGCAGATTCAGTTTCCGGTGATTTTTGAAGACGCCGAAAATGCCTCCCGCCTTGATCCATTTCAGATCCGCCTGCAATGGAAACTGGTGAAAAATCAGATGATGGTCGATGTAATGGAGTTTCGTCACCACCTCATATCCGGCGGCTCCAAGCTCCTCCAGCTCTTTCCGGCAGGAGACGGGATAATGTTTTTCCGCATAACGCCTGCGGATTTCCTCCGCACTGATTCCGGGATCGAGAATCGCCTGTTCGTAGGCGAAAAGATTGACGGGGTAGGAGTCGAAGATATTGTTTCCGATCCGGTCGAGGCGAATTGTAAAACGGTCCACGCCGCATTTCCGCCCCCAGCGGACGTAGCGCACGATGTTTTCCACATTTTCGGCTGGAAGATATCCCGCCCCGAGAAATTCGCCGAGACTGTCGCATTCCGCTCCGAGGGTCAGGTTCGGAATCCGCTTCATGAACGGATTGTCCGGCAGGAACGGGTCGAAATCATAAGGCGTGATTTTGGTTTCCACTTCAAAGGAGAACTCTTTTGCCGCAATAGCGGCTCCGGCAAGAATATCTTCGTAATCCTTTGCTATGGAACCGAAGGAGCGCAGAATGAAGCGTTTTCCGCGCGCCGCGTGTTCCCCGGCGAAGATACGGACGATTTTCGCTGCCACCTGTTCCGGCGGATAAATATCGGGGGTGGAATTGTGAATCGCGGAAAAGTCGGCTTCGGTCAGGGTCAGGACAATTCCGTCCAGTGCCGGGACTGCATCGAATGCTTTCGCCAGTTTGTAGCGCAGAAGCTTTTCAAAGGCGTCTCCGAGAAGGTCGAATTCCCCGTTGGCATCGCGCAGTTCCGGTACCGCTTTCAGGAATTCCGGCCAGACCGTGACCTCCCGGTGCCAGTAGTAGACCGGGCGGCCGGACGCATGTGCAAGTTCCAGAATCTCATTCAGCCGTCGGCGGTTCGCAATGATTCCTTCCCTGTCGAGGGAGCCCGCAACCGCCGGATAATCCTCATACAGAACCAGACCGTCCAAACCGCCCAGCAGAGTATGGCACGCCGCACAGATTTCAAAGCTGTCCACTTTATAATTCGCGGCTTCCGCTATGACTCGTTTCATGTAATCCACATCCAGCGGAGTCGGATGCATCAGCGACCATGTGACTTCCGGCAGTTTCTTATCCATGTTCATGATTTCCTTTTTTTATTTGCCAACGTTGGCAAATATAATATATTGCAAGCCGTGTTTTTGCAAGCCCTCCTGTGTAAAAATACCGGAAAAAGGGAACGGAGGACTTTTTTTACGGAATTTCATCATTAAAAATTTAATCAATGTGAAAGTTTTCTTTATTTCCTGTCTTTTGTTCAGGGTATCGGACAGCTGCATCATATGGGATATGACGGACGGAAGTGGGGCACAGATAGAAAAGGCAGACAGAGGAAAGGACAGGGCGCGAGCCGGGTTCTTCTTGCGGAGAACGTTTCGCGCCCTGTGTCTCTTTTGCCTTACTTGATCAGTGAAATTGTCTGGGTCAGAGTATGGCTCATGCCGGGTTTCAGATCAATGATGTCGTCGGCGCAATTTGCGGCTTCCACGCAGACCATGACATGGTATTCATCATCGCGGAACTCGCTGATGAGTTTGGATTTTTCGATCCAGGGATTCCATACGACTGTTGCTTCGGAACCGCTTTTTTCCACCAGAATCTTTCTGCCGAATACGGGGTCGATGATCGTAACCGCGGCATTCGAGGCGTAAATATTGTCCGTTTCTGCGGTGAAGCCGAAGTCGCCTTTGCAGAGACAGCCGGGAATGTTTCCACCGCCTGCGCGGTCGCAATAGGTGGAGCCGCCGAGTCCGGAGATCGTGGTTTTCTCGATTTCACCGATGGAAAAATAGGTGTGGAGCGCGCCGCCAAGGAGGTAGGCGCTGTCCCCCTGATTGGTCGTGATCAGTTTCATGGCGAGTTTTGCTCCGAAATTGACTTCAAAGACGGCATCGAGACGGTGCGGTTCGCAAATGGAAAGATCAAATACGATCGTGTCGGAGCCGTCGCTTTCCTTCCGGACCGCCGTCACGTTCCAGTATTGAATGCGCGCAACGCCGTGCATCGGTTTTGCCGCCGGTCCGAACCAGGGCCAGCAGACGGGTACTCCGCCGCGAATCGCTTTCGGCGGCTCGTATGCGCTGAGTTCCGACACCATGATCAGGTCCTTTTCCCCGTTCGGGGTATAGGAGAGGACATGCGCCCCGTAGGGAGATACCGCGCCCTTGCAGTATTGATTGGAAATAAACGCCGTCGGCAGGGAGGAATCTTTCCATGTGCCGAAGTAAATGCTTTCCGATTTGAATTTTCCGTTGAGTTCCGCGATCAGATTTGCCGCATCCATGTTGCTTTCCGCCTTTCTGTTTTGATTGTTGCAGGGAACTATGCCATAAATTTGAGCGAAATCAAGCCTTTTACCTGTTTAAGTTTGGAAAAACCGCGATTATGCAATATAGTACACGTTTACGATAAGCAGGAATGAAATACAACAATACCGGGTTCAGCAATGAAAAAACATACGAATATGGATCTTCTTCATGCCGCGCTCCGTGAAAGAATCCTGATTCTGGACGGCGCGATGGGCACCATGCTTCAGGCACAGGGGCTTACGGAGGAGGACTTCCGCAGACATCATTTCACATCTTTCAGGAAAGATCTCAAGGGCAACAACGACGTACTCTGCATGACTTGCCCCGAAGCGGTGCTGAAAGTTCACAATGCGTATCTTGAAGCCGGCGCAGATATCATCGAGACCAATACTTTCAACTCGAATGCCGTTTCGCAGGAGGAATACGGGCTTCAGGATCTTGTCTATGAGCTGAACAAAGCCGGCGCGTCTGTCGCGCGGAAAGCGGCGGACGCCTATACGAGGCTCAATCCGGGCAAACCCCGCTTCGTGGCGGGTTCCATGGGACCGACCGGGCGTACCGCCTCCATGTCGCCGGATGTCAACAATCCCTCCATGCGCAATATTACATTTGATGAACTTGCGGCGACTTACAAAGTCGCGGCGGCGGGGCTGATCGACGGCGGAGCGGACATTCTGCTGATCGAAACCATATTCGATACGCTCAACTGCAAGGCGGCGATCTATGGAATCGAGTCCACGCTTCAGGAGCGGGGGCTCCGTATGCCGGTCATGATCTCCGGGACAGTCAGCGACGCCAGCGGACGTATGCTCACGGGGCAGAATGTCGAAGCGTTTCTGATTTCGGTTTCGCATACGCCCGACCTGCTGACCATCGGCTTCAACTGTGCGCTCGGGGCGACCGAAATGCGTCCCCATATCGCGGAACTTGCGGCGAAAGCCCCGTTCATGATCAGCGCGCATCCCAATGCGGGGCTGCCCGACGAATTCGGGCGCTATGCGCAGACTCCCGAAAGGATGGGAGGCATCCTCAAAGAGTTTGCGGAATCGAACCTGCTGAATATTGTCGGCGGCTGCTGCGGCACGACTCCGGCGCATATCAAGGCGATCGCGGACGCGGTCCGGGGGATTCCGGGGCACCGCGTGCCGGAGGTGAAAAAATATTTCCGCCTGAGCGGGCTCGATCCGCTGGTCGTCACGGAAAATACCAACTTCGTCAATGTCGGTGAACGAACCAATGTGGCGGGCTCCAAAAAGTTTCTGAATCTCATCAAGGCGGGCAGTTACGAGGAAGCCGTCCATATCGCGCGGAGCCAGGTGGAAAACGGCGCGCAGATCATCGACGTCAACATGGACGATGCGATGCTCGATTCTCCGGAGGCAATGAAGAAGTTCCTGCTCTACACGACTTCCGAGCCTGATATCGCCCGTGTCCCCGTCATGATCGATTCCTCCAAATGGGAGGTCATCGAAACTGGATTGAAGTGCGTGCAGGGGAAATGCGCGGTCAATTCGATCAGCCTCAAGGAAGGCGAGGCGCCGTTTCTTGAGAAAGCGCGCAAAATCAAACGCTACGGTGCGGCGGTGCTTGTCATGGCGTTTGACGAGGATGGGCAGGCGGACACTCTTGAGCGCAGGCTTGCGGTCTGCAAACGTTCTTACCGTCTGCTGACGGAACAGGCTGGATTCAAGCCGGAGGATATCATTTTCGATCCGAACGTATTTGCCGTCGCCACCGGCATGAAGGAGCACGACAACTATGCGAAGGATTTCATTGATTCGGTCAAGGCGATCAAGGAGGCGATGCCGCTTTGCAGGATCAGCGGCGGCATCAGCAATGTGTCGTTCTCTTTCCGCGGCAACAATACTGTCCGCGAGGCTCTCCACAGCGTGTTTCTCTATCACGCGATCCGTAACGGCATGGATATGGGAATCGTGAATCCGGGGCAGCTTGCGATTTACGAGGACCTTCCCTCCGATCTCCGGGAAGCCGCCGAGGATGTGATCCTGAACCGCCATCCCGATGCGGCGGAGAAATTGATCGAAGTTGCCGGAAAATACGGGAAGAACGCCTCGTCCGCGCAGGCGGTACACTCTCTTGACTGGCGAAACGAACCGCTTCAGGAGCGGATCAGCCATGCGATGCTCAAGGGCGACGACGCTTTCATTGAGTCTGATATGGACGAGGCGCTCGGCGTCTTTGAAAATCCTGTGGAGATCATCGAAGGACCGCTCATGACTGCCATGAAGCAGGTCGGCAAGCTTTTCGGAGAGGGCAAGATGTTTCTGCCGCAGGTCGTGAAAAGTGCGCGCGTGATGAAAAAGGCTGTCGGCAAGCTCCTGCCCGTCATTGAGGCGCGCAAAGGCAATTCCGGCGCGGTGTCCTCCGGGGGGACGATCGTGATTGCCACGGTAAAGGGGGATGTGCATGACATCGGCAAGAATATCGCGGGTGTTGTGCTCCAGTGCAACAATTATAAGATCGTCGACCTCGGCGTCATGGTTCCCATGCAGACCATTCTTGATGCGGCGGAAAAGGAAAAAGCCGATCTGATCGGGTTGAGCGGGCTCATTACGCCGTCTCTGGATGAGATGGTTGCGATTGCAGCCGAAATGGAACGGCGCGGGATGAAGATTCCCCTGCTTCTCGGGGGGGCGACCACCTCAAAGGCGCATACCGCCGTCAAAGTCCAGCCGCAGTACAGCGGTCCTGTGGTACACGCGCTTGATGCTTCGCAGGGTGTCCTGCTGGTCAATGCGCTGATGAATCCGGACACGCGGGATGAGTTCATTGCTGAAACACAGGCGGAATATGCGGCGATTCGCGCGGAATCCGAGGAGAAACATGCTCCGCTGCTCCCGCTGGACGAGGCGCGTGCGAATGCTTTCCGTCCCGACTGGTCCGCCACACCGAATGAAGTGCCCCGGCATCCGGGAATTACGGATCTTGCCGGTGAGCCGCTGGAGGCGATCATCCCGTATATTGACTGGGACATGTTCCTGAACACTTGGGAGATCGACACGGAAGCCGCGGCGCATACTCGCGAGGAGCTGATGCGCGATGCGCGGGCGCTCTTGGAAAAAATCCGTGCGGAAAACCTGTTCCGCTGCTCCGCTTCCGCCGGTCTTTATCCGGCTGTCTCCGTTCAGGATGACATCGAAGTTTACAGCGATTCTTCACGAACGGAGGTTCTGGCGCGTCTGCCCATGCTCCGGCAGCAGTTGAAAAAGAATACGAAGCTTCCGAACCTTTCCCTTGCGGACTATCTGCCGCAGAAAGGTTCCGGCTTTCAGTCATGGATGGGATTCTTCGCCGTGACGTGTGCCGGAGCGGATGAGCTCGGAAAGCGCTGCATGGAGCAAGGAGATGATTATTCCGCACTTCTCGCCAAGACGCTTGCCGACCGTCTGGCGGAAGCCTTTGCGGAATATCTGTTCCTGCGGGTGCGCCGCGAATTCTGGGGATACGCGAAAAATGAGGTTGTCACTCTGTCCGACATTCTCCATGGGAAAGTCCGCGGCATCCGTCCCGCCCCCGGCTATCCGGCGGCGCCGGACCATGCGCTCAAGGCGGAGATATTCCGTCTGCTGGATGTGGAAAGGAAGTTCGGGATGAAACTGACGGAAAGCTATATGATGCAGCCGGGAGCTTCGGTCTGCGGCATGTATTTTGCACATCCGAAAGCGATGTATTTCAGCATCGGAAAAATCGGCGACGACCAGCTTGCAGACTATGCAGAGCGTTCCTGCAGAACCCCGGAGGAGACCGCCGCATATCTCTCATTTGCAAAGTAATCCGGAACAGAGAATTATAATATTGTTTTGATAATACTGAAAAATCTCCATTGACGGCAGAATCCGCAATGGAGATTTTTTATCTTCGGTCAGCGGTCAGAAATTGAATTCAAGTTGTGTTGATTGTGTTTTCTGCGGCGGAACCGGAGCGGCGGGCGCCTGTTTTTCCAGTTCCCGCAAAATGCTTTTCAGTTCCATTTGCGATGCGAGCTCGGTAATTTTCCCGTAATCCGGCGCCTGCCGGCGGAAAGAGTCTTCGGTCAGCGCCAATCCCTCCGGGATTCTCTTGTCCAGAAGGATCAATTTCTGATTCAGGCGCATGACATCGGCGGACGCCCTGATCTTTTCACGCAGGGATTCG
>DXVA01000126.1 GCA_019408975.1 Lentisphaeria bacterium
TTCGGGAAAAGGGAGACCAGCTCCGCAAAACGGATGAAATCCGCATGGAACGGCTCCAGCAGCTGGCGGCAAAGCAGAAACTGACGAATGCCGAGATGGCGGAAGCCCGTATGCTGGCAGCCAAACTGCAGAAAAAATACGGCGACCTCGGGATCACGATCAGCGACAACGCCATGCGGATTACAGCTCTTTCCAGTGCTGCGGCAAAACTTGGCGAGCTGACGTTCAAAGTAAGCAACGCCGATGATCTGGAAAAGATGGCGCGCCTGGAGGAACTCTCCGTCAAAGTCAGCCTTGAATTGGGCGAACAGAATGAAGCGGCTGCTCTGATCGAAGAACTCTCCGCCAAATACGGCGCACTTGGACTGGAAGTGGATCGTGCACGGGGAAGGATTCGTGCATTATCGGAAGAAGCCGAGCGTCTGGAGGGAATCAGACTCTCAACGAAAATTGACGCAGGCGACCTGCCGAAGTTCGATCAGCTGAAAGCTCTTTCCATGGAGCTGGATCTGACGATTCCGCAACAGAATGATGCGGAACGCCTGATCGGAGAACTGTCAAAAAAATACGGCGATCTCGGATTGGTTGTAAACCGGACAACGGGACAGATTGAACGTCTGAACACCGTAGCCGGAGCGATCAGTGACCTCTCATTCAAAGTTCGCGGAAGTGAGGATATCGAAAAGCTCAATCGTCTGAAAGCCCTCTCCATTCAGGCAAAATTGGATGTGCAGGGGCAGGAAGAGGCGGAGCGACTGATTTCCGAGCTGGAAGCGAAATACGGCTCATTGGGAATGACTGTGGACAAGGTCTCTGGAAAGATTGCAGCCATGAATGCGGAGAGTGCCCGCATCGGAGCCATGGAGCTTTCTGTCAAGGACAGCGGCGACCTTGACAAGTTGCGGGAATTGAAAGCGTTGTCACTGGAAGTCACACTGGATGTGGATCAGCAGAATGACGCGGAACGACTGATCGGTGAACTGTCGAAGAAATACGGCGATCTCGGAGTTGCGGTCGACCGGACTGCGGGAAAGATCGTCAAGCTCAATAGCGTCGCTGCAAGTCTCCGGGAGATTTCCATCAAAGTCTCCGGAACGGAGGATGCGGACAAGGTCAGCCGTCTGCAGACACTTTCTCAAATGCCGAAGCTGGACGCGTCCGGCATTGCGGAGGCAAACACCCTGCTGGAACAGCTCAGAGCAAAATACGGCGACCTCGGACTTTCCGTGGATACGGCCAGGGGACGTATCGTCGCCTTGACGGAAGCACAGAGGCAATTTACCGCAGCCGCACAAATCATTCAAACCGGAAACGATCCGCAGAAGGAGACGCATCTTGCTCAGCTGGAACGGCTCAAGCAGTTGGCGGAACAGGAAAAGCTGACCGCTGCGGAACAGCAGGAAGCGCAAACCATCGTCAATGCGCTGAACGGAGCTTACAACGACCTCGGGCTCGGAATCGATACGATCACCGGGAAACTGAATCTTGCCGCTTCGGCACAGTACAAGTTCAATGAAGCCATGAAAGCTGCGACACTTGGAGAGCTGGATGCGGAAATCGCCGAACTGGAAGCCAACCTCAAAGAGCTCCAGGCGGAAGATGAGGCACTGCTCTCTTACTGGAATCACAACCTCTGGTCGCAGATCTCCGGCAGGCAGGAAGAAGCGCAGAAGAAAATCGAAGCCAACGGAGAACGAGCATCCGCTTATCGGCAGAAAATCTGGGCATTGCAGAAACGCCGTCAGGCGGTTCAGGAAGGCAAGCCCGGCGCAACAACCGGAGAAGAAGGGAAAACAGCGACCACGGAGGAAAAAGTCGAGGCGGAAAAACAACGCCGACAGGCGGCATCCGACAACGCGGACGCCGCCGCAAAACGTGTCGCCGAAATTGACAAACAGCTTGCACGGGAACGAAAAACGGAACTTGAAAACGAGATCGACGACATCATTGCGCTTCGCGACGAATACAAACAGCTGATTCAGACGATGCTGGATTATGAGAAGTCCAAGCCGGAAAAAGAACAGGACAAGGCGAAGATCGCGGAACTGGAGGGGAAACTCGCCGGAGCGGATCAGACAGCGGAAGACCGCATCGCCAAGGCACGGGAAAAAGCCGCTCGGAAAATGAAGGATGATGTTGCCTCCTATCAGGAGCGCTTTCAGGAGTCCGAACAGAGCATTCAGGATCGGCGCACCGAAGCGGCGCAGGATCGAAAAATCGATGAAACGCTGAGAAGCGACCCAGCCGCCGGACAGCAGATGCTGGAAGGATTGATTGCTCAATATCAGAAAAAAGCGGCGGCGGCAAAAGCACAGTTCGAAAAGGAACTGCGGGATGCGCAGGCGGACGGCAAAATTGATGATGCCGAACGGAAGAAACTCGATGACGCCCAAAGCGCCTACAGCCGTGCGGAGTCGATGGTGGACAAATATTCCGACCGTCTGCGCTCGGCTCAGGACGGGACCCGGGAGGCGGCGGAGAAAGTGTCGAAACCGCAGGGGGCCTTCCTTGCCGCCGCGCTGGAAAATCTGGGGGAATCGAGTGCCGCCGACCGGACCGCAAAAGCAACAGAAACGATTGTTGCCAATACGAAGAAAACCAATACTCTGCTGAAAAAACAGAACGGCATGGGAACATTCGCCTGATGGAAAGGAGTTTTTATGGCAAACGAAATCCGGGTGGAAAAATGTTTTTACGATCTGAATGAATATATGGACTATTCCGGTTTTCTGACCCAGGCGGAAGTTCCGTATCTGGTGTTTGGAGTGGAAGAGGAACTTGCCGCGCTGAACGCGGTTCGGGAGGCTTCGCCGGAGAAACTGGAGAACCTGACTCGTCAGGCGTTGGAAATCTCTGAACGGATCAATCAGGACATCTTCAAGGTTCTGGTCACTTATGAGATCGATGTGTTCGGCGGAAGCACTGGAGATAACGAACCGGAACCGAGTTTTGCATTCGATACCGGAGGCGGAAGCAAACATGTCAATCAGAGCATTGCGACGGTGTCCAAAACTCCATCGGATGCCCCGGATTACGGCGGCGCGATCAGCGTGGATTCGGAAGGCAATGTGAACGGGATCGACATCACGATGCCGGTCATGAATTTCTCGGAAACTCACTATTTCCGGGCTTCGAAGGTGACTACCGCTTACAAGAAACGCCTCGCAGAACTGACCGGAACCGTAAACAACGGAAAATTCAAAGGGTATGCTCCCGGCGAAGTCCTTTTCCTCGGTGCGAGCGGAAGCCGTCGCGGCAAACATTCCGATGATGACTGGGAAATCACCTTCCGATTCGCGGTTTCGCCGAACCGGGAAAATCTGAAAATCGGCGACTTGACCATCAAGGAGAAACTCGGCTGGGATTACCTCTGGGTCCGTTATGCCGATGAGGTTTCCTCCGATCAGAAAAGTCTCGTCAAAAAGCCGGAATCGGCCTATGTGGAACGTGTCTATCAGGCCGCTGATTTCGGCGGATTGGGGATCAAGCAATGAACAAAGTACAGACAGGCGATCCGATTCAGATCAAAGCCGCGACCTGGAATTCGTTTATCGATGCGGCGGAATATGTAAAAAATCTCCAGTCCGACCAGTGCGGAGGTCCGCTCAGTAACGGCAATTACAGCGGTGTGGTCCTGCTGAAAAACGGGGAAAGCACATTGTTTCCCCGGTTTTCGACCATGGCGATCACAGACGTGCTGATCCGGCCGGATGTGAACGAACCGGAATTTACCGGGAAGTGTCCGGCGTTTCTCGGTCGAAAGGTGACCACCGCCTATGAGGAATATCCATATGCGGTGCTTCTGGAACCTGTCGATACGGGGAAAATCGGCCGGGCGCTTCTGCTGGGAATTGTCCCGGTAAAGGTGAGCATTCTGGATCCGGAACACAAATTTGCCGAACCGATGGTCGGGAATGCTTCCGGGGCAATGCAGTCGGCGGAAAACGGTGTCGCCCGGATTCTCTGGAAGGCCGGAAATACCGGAACTCAGTGGTGCATGCTGCAGCTCGGAGGTGCGGGATCCGGCGGTGGTGGAACAGAAGACAAAGTTTTTCTTTGTAAAGTGACTGGAGGCAGTACCGGAGCCGGTTACAATGTCCAGCTTTTTGCCGATGGAAAAGACAATGCAAGTACCGGCTCCGGCATTCTCTATGTCGCTGAACTTGCCTTGAATTCCACCATTCCCGCAGGAAGCTGGATCATTGGACACCGGATTGCAATTCAGACAACGGGGGGAAATGAGACATGAGTTTTCAATATGTTCCGACGCAACTGCGAAGTCCGACCATTCCGAACTGGAACCCGCAAAAGGGATTCTGGCGTGGAATCGGGGCGGACTCCGGGCTGCTGGCCTTCAATACGGACAACGGCAATCTCGGGTATTATGTCATTACCCAGAATCTCTGGACCTATCGGTTGAAAATTGACAATGCCGTCTATTCTCCAGTCTTCAATGATGTGAACGGATACATCTACTGGAAGTATAGTTCAAGTTTCTTTTATTATTCCAAGGCTTACGGCTGGATTCTCCACAACCGTTTTCCGGGATATGAACCGAAGGAAAACTACAATTCTGAGAGTAAGGAATATGAGGGGGATGCTTTTCACGCGGGCTCCATCCCGTCTGCCAGAGATGGGGGGTACAGTTATCTTCAGCCTCGCGGGACGAACCGGAACGGAGGTGGAGCAAACAAGACGGTTTATTTCGATTTCCCCCGCTGGCAGAGCGTCTATCGAGTGCAGCTTGGAGAATATGAACCGAAAGGCGGTGTTTCCGGGAAGAAATATTTCGGTCTTCCCCGCTGGCGGGACAGCAGTTCCAATTATTACATTCGCTCTCTGGAAAAGAAGAACGGACGCTTCTCCTACGGAGGAATTCGGTATGAGAACGGGAAATGGCTTCTGGGAGAGCTGAACAGCCCATCCGGATGGTGGGAGGGCGAAGAACCGAATAAGGAAAAGGCTGTGACTTTCCAATTCTGCAAACCGGAAGATTCTGAAATTACAGGCTCCAACCGGACACTTTCGTTTTACGACTATGTTCAGGGCGATGAAACAGGCGTCGCGTATCTCGGCGAGGTGGCGATATGGAGATGATTCAATATACACCTCCCGTTTCCTGGGATGACAAAGGC
Organism: Lentisphaeria bacterium; assembly: GCA_019408975.1. Classification (GTDB taxonomy): domain Bacteria; phylum Verrucomicrobiota; class Lentisphaeria; order Victivallales; family UBA1829; genus UBA11452. Next base: position 5,136 of record DXVA01000126.1, read on the forward strand.
ATGGACTGGGAATCTCCCGATCCGGGAAATGTCGACTATTACCGTGCAATCCTTGAGGCCGTTATAGAGCGTGCAATCCTGACGAGTCAGAATCCAAACGAGGTACTGTATTCCATAATCCAATGCCGTCCGTGGAGTATAGCAGCCATAAATGCAATCCGGGATGCAATCTATAGACTTGCTCCGAATTTTGTGAATATGGAGTTCGACGACTACAAAGATGATCTATCAGACTTCCCAAAGATGTGGGACTATTATGATTTGGTCAACTCGGAAGGATGCCGGATTTGTGAATGCCCGGGAACTGGCAGTTCCAATGCGGCGGGATGGGCAGAGTGGCTGAAGTCGGTGAAAAACGCAATTAACAAACTGACTGCGGTGAAGTTTTCTGGTATTTCCGGTACTTACCTTTCCCGTTCTGGCGCGGAACATGATCCCCCGTTTTCTGAATCCATTTCCACGGCATTGAGAGAAGCGCTGGAGGGAGAACCCTACTCGGGAACATTTTCCAGTTTCCCGCAGGAATTTTATTCATGGTCGGGGAATACGGACTATTACAGGAATTCTGACGGAGAGAGGGGATACTGCGGGTATGCGCAGTCCAGAAGCATTGTTATCAAAACAGCCCGGCGTCCGCATCCGACAGCGGAGTGCGACTTGATATTTCGGTACAAAGTGTCAGCCCCAAGTGGGCCAGTTTCCTATTCATCGGTGCTGCAGAAAAGCGTCCTTGACCTGGGAAGCAGCGGCCTTTCCCTTGGTGTCAGCACCATCCGGATACACTGGTCCGCGAATATGGAGATGGATATTTCCATCGGAGGAAATGTCGATGACATTCCCCGGAATTCCAGCGTGCCTGTAAGCGATTACAGAACAAATTATGATTCAGACGGAAACGTTTCTGGTTATTCCAGGACTCTTGGACGAAGCTGCAAGACCGGTTATGAAGGAATCGCCTATTGCATCCTGGACTTTGCCGTTGAAAACGGATTCAGATTTCAATAAGAAAGGATTTTTATGCAGATCATCACGATGTATCTGCGGGCGGACAGCGTCAATGCCCGTCTCGTGGATTCCTACAATCAGACGATCAGCTCACTGCCCGCGCTGACACGCGGAATGCGCGCGGAGCTGATTCTCAGACTCCTTGATGCGGAAGGAGAACCGTTCAATGGCGACCTTGCCGCTTATGCCTCCTGGGATTTTGTGATCGCGGACGACTGGAACACCGCAACCCCTCCGCAAATCCGGGTTACAGAGGGAATCACCGTTTCCGGAAATGAAGTCCATATTCCTCTGACGGAAACCAATACGGAGGAACTGATTTCCGCTCTGGGGGCTGTGGAAAGCAAGAACTTCGGCTGTGAACTTGCCGGATTTGAAGTCGGCGAGACCACTCCGGGATTCCTGATCCAGTTCAACATCAGTATCCGCAACCGTCGAGGTGATGCGGGGACTGGCTCCCCCGCTCCGGTTTCGGACGGAAACTATTCCGCCGCTCAGATCCGGGCGCTTTTCGCCGCAAAACTGGAAGTTCAGCTTTCCGATGACGGTTCCATCTGGTATGCCTTCTCGCCGATCCGAGAAGTGACCGTCAAAGACGAGGAGACCGGTGAGGAAACCGCAACGGAAGAAAAGGTGGAAGTCCCTCAGACTGCCAGACTTTACCGGTTTCGGAATGCGGCGGTCGGACAGGAATGGAGCGACCCGCTTCCGCTGATCATCGGTCCGCGAGGACTCCGTTCCACGATCCAGATCGGAACCGTCACGACCGGCGCGGAAACGACTCCCGCGAGCATCACCAATTCCGGTGATGAACACGATGCCGTGTTCGACTTCGTCATTCCGCAGGGAGTCAAAGGCGATGCCGCAAGCGTGAGGGTCGGAACCGTCTCCACCGGAACACCGGGCTCACAGGTGTCCGTTACCAATTCCGGAGACGGACATAATGCCGTGTTCAACTTCTCCATTCCACAGGGAGTTCAGGGCGTCCCCGGCACGGAATCTTACCTTTATGTGGCTTATGCGGCACAGAACGATGGTCAGGGATTTTCCCTGACTCCGGCAAATTCGCTCAAGTATCGCGCGGAAATCATCTCCCGGACGCCGATCGCCAATCCCGTCTGGGCAGACTTTGCCGATGCGCAGTGGGTCAAATATCTCGGCGATGATGCAACGACCTATGGCGACGTCCTTGTTGCCGACCAGAACACCTCCGTGGCTAAAGTGACACGGATCGTCTTTGAAAACGCAACCATCAGAAAGGGGGTTGACGGTGAAGTCATCGTAAATTTTAACGAGACCGAGCTTTCCCGCGAGGAGTTCAGCAACTATTCCATCATCAACGGCAGAACACGTCTTTCTCCCTGGACAAACGGAGGCGGCTCCCCGTTCGGAAATCTCGGTCGAAATATCATCAATATCACCGTCCTGCCGGAATTTCCGGCTTTTGAACCTTATTCCACCTTTATCGGAGTATATGCAGAATGATTTACTCGAATGTCGATTTCAATGTAGTATATGTTGATCCCAGCATTGGTACTGCAGGTGATGGGACAACGCCCGCTGGAGCGTTGAAAGCACTTCCTGCCAATGCAGCAGATTTCGCAGACAACACCTGTTATCTGATTCGCCGCACATCAGAATCCTATGCCACTATCATCCCGAATGGCGAAAACACCAACATCACCAACCTTCTGCTTCTCGGGATGCCGAATCCCTCCGATCTGATGTATGACTTTGTCCCGGAGGAGGCAAAAAACGCCTGGGGCGCGGACGAGGCGGAATATGCCAATGTGAAAAGCGTTGTCGCGGACGGTCGTTTCCAGCTTCCGAATTTGATGGTGTTCCTGATGCACCGGGTCTATCTCTTCCGGGACGGCATCGACTCGAACAACTACATGCTGTACTTCTACAACAGCAATGAGTACAAAATGTGCGTTTCGTTTGAACACTGCAAGTTCGGAAGCAAGGGCATTGATGTGGACAACCCGGAATACGCAGGCGGAGCACTGACAAAGAGCCGCCTCAAATCCTATGTCTACATCTACTATGCCCGGATGCTGAACATTCGCGACTGCGTCATCAATTATGCGATTACGGGCAATTCCAGCAACTGCCACGGGATCTACTGCCGCTTCCCGGAAATTCTGCATGTGGAAGATGTGAAAGTCTATTCGCCGTTGAATTACGGTTCTTATGAATATTATCCGCTCTGTCTTTCCGAGAACAGTGACGACGGTATTGAGTGCGAGATCCGGAATATTTCACAGGAGCTTATTTTCAACGGGACGTATGAATACATTCCGTGTCTGCTCCGGGTTTCCGGATATCTCAATGCGCGGATTCACAACATTTCCGTCAATATGGCTGACCGGGGCCTGAGTGAAGTGCGTCCCGCCAACCTTTATATTCAGGGCTGCCTGATTCGTTTCTCCTACCTGCGGGATTTCACGGTATCGGACATTACGGTCAATATCCCCCGCTGCTGGCACTGTACCTCTCCAGCAGTCGGACTGTATGACTGCTACAGTTCCAACTACGTTCCTGGAATCGAAAAAGATATCCGCAACATTACGATCAACCTCTGCGAGGACGAGGAAAACGCCATCGGATCCCCGATCAGCTATTCCGACGCCTCCAACTCCGGGGATGATTATGTTGCGCTTTATCTGGAATTCGATCGAAGCGACAGCGATGTTTACGCTAAAGTTCCGGTTGTGGACAATATCACGGTCAACAACCCGCGCGGCAGATCGCTGTATATCTACAATGCCCGGCTGACCAATGCAAGACTGAAAGGGTCCATGACCTGCTACTATACCGTCGCGGACATCGACAAGCTGGAAACATGGTTTCCCGGATATGCGCTCTGGGCATACGATGCCAGCCATGTCCGCGTCAAGGACATGTTCATCAATATTGACAATCCCGCCTATCTGTACAGTCAGGAACCGGCCGTCGGAACGGATTACAGCAGCCGAGCCAATGTGTTTGCCGACAAATGTAATGTTCCGCTTCGCCCGTTGACTTATCTGATATCCAATGATCATTACATCTATCAGGGATTCGGCTGTAACAATGAGGGGGAAGAAGGTCATTTCTGTTTCCGCTGTCCGAATGGTATTGCCGACACCTGGAGTGTTCATCGTACCGGCGGCGGGGCCGCGGCATTGAAACTCTACAACAACAACTACAACACCACCCGGACGATGGTTCTCGGTCGCAAGCCATTCAAGGGCATGGAGTTGCTTCCGGCGACCAGCGGACGGCATCTCCTGAAAATGCACATCGCCTATAAAGGTTATACGGACGACAGCGATATGTTTCGTCGCTTGATCGTTTCCGCCACGGTTCGGGACAGCGACGGAAACGACAGCAGCTATTGGAGTACGCTCCACGGACGCTGGGTCGATGATTCCGCCTCCGAATGGATCAATGATGAGAATCTGACGCAGAAGTGTCTGGAAATTCCGCTGGATTTGGTCGAAAACAATCCGGTCGATGTGCGGATTTACTTCTGCTGGTTCAGCTCCTCCGGATTCGTTTACATCGATCCGGCGCTGGAACTCGAACCGGTTGTTTCGGAGTAAACGATGCAGGCGCGCTACATCCAGCGCGGCGAGTCGATTGATTTCCTGCCTGATCGGGATATTGCGGCCGGTGAGATCGTAATCCGGAACGGCCTCATCGGCGTGGCAAGAATTCCTGTTAAAAAAGGAACACTCGGCAGTCTTGCTCTTTCCGGAGTGTTCGACGTAACGAAACCGGTGCGCTGTGCTTTCAGCGTGGGCGCGGCGGTTTACTGGGACATTGTCCGTCAAAGTGCCGTCACCTCCGGAGAGCTGCTGCTCGGACTCGCCGCCGAAAGTTCGAAACTCAACGATTCCCATGTCCGCGTGATTCTGAATTCCGGAGGAATCACCATCAACAACAATGAAGCAACCCTCAACTGGCAAACCATAAACTGAAAGGTATCTCCATGTCCGCAGTCAAATTTTTCATCCTTACTTCGACGCAGTATGCCGCAATTGATCCCAAAGACGACGGAACTCTCTACTTTGTTTCCGATCAGAACCGGATTTACAAGGGAACGGTTCCGTACTCCCATCCGATTGAGCTGGTGGACGAGTTTCCTGCCGCCGGACTGGTCGGCACACTTTACGTCAACACATCCACCAAAGAGGGGAAGGCGTGGAACGGCTCCGCATGGGTGACGGTACAGCTTGCCGTTTCCACAACTCTGGACGATTCCGACGAAGCGATCCCGACCTCCAAGGCGGTCAAAGAGTATGTGGACGGCGCGGTGGAAAACATCGTCGCAGGGGGCGGAGCCGTGACCGACGTCACCTACGCCGACAAGACGATCACGGTCAAAAAAGGGACGAATTCCGCGACGCCGCTTCAGCTCACGGGGCTGGTCGACGGAGCGGAGTATGACGGGGCAAGCGGGAAACTCACGTTCACAACGAACGGTGGAACTCCCATTGAAATCAATCTCCCTGTCGAACAGTTCCTCGCCGCAGCCGCCTACGATGCGGAAACACATATTCTCTCTCTTACGATGACCGACAACACGAAATTCGATGTCGATCTCGGCGACCTCATCGATGTGTATGAGGCGGGAGAAACGGAGAGTATTTCCGTGAGTGCTTCCGGAGGAACAATCACCGCCTCTCTGAAAGTCTCCGCCGAAGCCGAGAACCAGCTTCAGGTCAGGAGTGACGGGGCATATGTTCCGCCGCTCAGCTGGCAGACCGTGGAAGGCGCATGATGCCGAACTTCAAACCGAGGCTTGGGACAAAGTTCCAGGTACAGACCGCTCCCGTAAATGACGGACAGTTTATTGTAGCGACCGATTCACGGGAACTGTTCTACGACAACGGGACGCTTCGGATTCCGCTGGCGGACATTGTGTTTCTGAACACGGAGGAGGAACGGGCGTCGATTCTCGCTCCGCTCCCCAAATTTTACTTTGTGATTGCAACCGGGAAACTCTATGTCTGGGACGGCACAATCTGGACGATCATCAACGACGATCCGTTTGATGAGAACTCTCTGCCGCCGGCAGGAAGCCTTCCGACTCTTCTGTTCGTCAAGCACGGCAAGATCCGTTCCCTGAAACTCGGCGATGAGGGCGATGTTCTGACTGTCCGCAGCGGGGAAATCGTCTGGGAACCGCCGCAATATCAATAACGTAAAGGAGGAAGATGAACCGGCTTAAGGAAATCAAGGAACTGAAGGCTCTTGCGGAGGAGCTCCAGCTCGAAAACCGCGAGATCATCCGCAAATACAAAATCACCGAACTTGCCGGCATCTACAACGGCATCGGTCCGGATTCCTTTCCCGAATGGCTGCGAGGGCTTGTTTCCGCCCTGCATCCGAGCCTCGCTGTCGTGGCCTTTATCCA
>DXVA01000127.1:0-3032 GCA_019408975.1 Lentisphaeria bacterium
CGAAACGGTCCGGAATCCCGAACATCTCCTTTGCGACGGCATTATGGTAAATCAGCCGGAATGAGGAGTCGATGACGACAATCCCCTCCTTGATCGAATTGAACACCGACTCCAGAAAGCCGTGCTCGCGCGATAAAAGGTGGATATAGGAGTTGATGCTGGCGGGGTCCATGGAATCCAGCTTGGAGACAAATTTATTGAAAAATTCATTTCTGGGCATAGATGACACACCTTTCCTGAAAACTTTTCATTGTGCTATTTTGTCACACACTATATCATTCCTGAATTGAAATGCAAGAGTAAATCTTGATTTTCCCGATTTATGGGATATACTTTCCCTTATAAACAACAAGGAATACGGAATCATCATGCGGAAACCGATTATCAATGTCTGCGGAGCCGTCATCCGCAAAGGTTCGAAAATACTGATCTGCGAACGCGCTCCCGGCACAAAACTTGCAGGCTACAAGGAATTTCCCGGAGGAAAAGCGGAACCCGGCGAAACACTCTCGGAGTGTCTCCGGCGCGAAATCAGGGAGGAACTCGGAACTGAAATCTATACACTCGATACCGCCTATCAGGCATGGGTCGAACTGCCGGACCGGATTTTTCATCTCCATTTCATCCGTTCCGTCATTCAGGACGGCGCACCGGAGCCGTCCCCGCAGGAAAATCAGAGCATGGAATGGCTCGAAACGGCAGAGCTGGACTCGGTCAACATGCTTCCCGCGGATATCGGCATTGCAAGGCTTCTTGCGGAAAGCGCCAGAGAATCGGCGAAGAACTGAAAGTTTTTTTCATAAAAAATAGTTTTCAGCACAATAAACGGGACGGAAAGTCCGTTTACAGGAACAAAAGCAGGGAACATGGATGACAACTCTATCAATGATGAAATGCTGATCAAAGGGTATCTCGCCGGGAATCCGGAGGACTTCAATACCCTTTACGAGCGCTACAAACGTCAGCTTTACGCTTATCTGAACAAGATGCTGGCAGGAAGCGCGGTGTCGCCGGACGACATCTTTCAGCAGACATGGATCAAAGCGGTCGACAACCTGCCGAAGTATGAGCACAAGCAGATGTTCCTTGCATGGCTGATCCGGATTGCGCACAATATCGCGGTGGACGGATTCCGCAGGAATGCACGCGCAGGAGAAGCGGAAATCAGCCTGGACGAGGAAGATTCTCCGCATGAAATCGCGGCGCCGGCAAGTGAGCCGTGGCGCGAACTTCACAGGGAGGAGCTCTCGAAAGCGATTGACACGGCGCTTGACTCGCTGTCTCCGGAGCTGCGGGAGGTGTTTCTGATGCGGCGCGACGATGTGCCGTTCAAAGAGATTGCCGAGATTCAGAAATGCTCGATCAACACCGTGCTGGCAAGAATGCAGTATGCGTTGAGGAATATGCGGAAAGCATTGAAAGACTGGTCTGAAAAAGAAGGAGGCGCAAAATGAAAAAATGCAGGGATTACAGAATGGATATCCTTGAGGGGAAAGACTCGCAGGAGCTTCGCAGACATCTTGCGGAATGCCCCGGATGCGCCGGCGCACGGAATGCGTGGGAGGCGATGAAGAACGCCTCTGTTTTACCGGAAGTCCCGGAGCTGCTGACTTCGAATATCAGAAATTACGCGGCTTCGGCACTGCGCGGAAAACGGAGACGCTTCCGCCTGAAATATATCTGGATGCCCGCAGCCGCGGCGCTCTTCATCTGTTTCGGAATCGCCTATACCGCGCTTCCGGGAATTCCGCAGGCAAAAGTGACGGCGCCGGTCAATCTTACGGAGACTTACAGCGGTATGGACACGCTGGATTCCGATCTGCTGGCTCTGACCTCTCAGCTGGAACAGACTTCGGACAAGCTCCTCAGCATGACGGTGCTCTCGTCGATCATGGAAACAGCACAGAAAAACGGAGGCGGCATATGAACAAAACTCTGATTTCCGTTGTCTTATTGACGTTCCTCTGCGCGGGAGCATCGGCTCAGACCACAAGGACGCATGGGTCGATGTCATCTCCACGCGGAGGAAATTTCGCCATGCCATCGCAGAGTTCCGGCTCCTACACCCCCGGCAAAGTCACAATGCCGCCGGCGCCGCCTTTGAGGACGCAGTCCACCGCCAGAACCTATGACAATACCAGCCGCCAGTCGCCTTCCAGCCAGTCGAAGCAGACGGGTTCCCCGCGTGCCTATCAGGCTCCGGCAGTCGCCGCGCCGATTCTCGACCCGGACGGCACGACGTCCAGAGTCATCCACGGCGAAGCGGTTCCGGTCAGCGGCGCCAAAACAGCAAAACCCGAAAAACAGTCCAAACCTCTTTCAGAGACAAAATCCAAAACGCAAGAACAGTCATCTTGAAAGGAAATCCGCAATGAATAAAATCCTGATGTTTCTTTTTTCCGCAGCCATTCTGCTGAGTGCCGCCGTCATAACGGCACAGGAAGAACCGCGGAAAGGCAATGCTCCCGCGGAAGACATGCCGCCGGGACCGCCGCCACCGCCGCCGCGCATGAAAAGCCCGCATGACTATTTCATGGAAAAACTGACTCCGGCGGAGCGTGATGAGATCGCAAAACTGGTTCGTGAAAAGAAAGTCGCCGAACTCAAGGCGAAAATGCGTCAGCTTTTCATGAAATACCGTCCGGAGGAAGATAAACGTGTCTCCGCTCTGAGCGAAAAATATCTTGCCGCCGGGACGGACGAGGAAAAGAATCAGATCAGAAAAGAGCTGGAAGCCGCAATCCGTGCCCAGTTTGCCAAACGCATGGAATTCACCCAGAGGAATATCAGCGACGCGGAAGCACAGTTGAAAACCGCCGAGAAACGGTTGAAAATGCTCAAGGAGCATTATGAGCGAAATCAGAAAAAATCGGAGGAGATCATCCAGATGCGTTTGAAATGGATGTGTACTCCGAAAGCCGAGCGCCGCAAACTGCGTCCGCCGCGGGACAAAAGAAAAGGCCCGCCGCCGCAGGAACATTTTGACAGACAAAAATAATCTGTAAAAGCCGGAACTCCGCTTCCGGCTTTTC
>DXVA01000127.1:3042-6342 GCA_019408975.1 Lentisphaeria bacterium
TGCTTCTCAAAGGGAGCCTCTCCGCTCAAAGCCCTGCCGGTGAACGGGTCAAGCGGCAAAGGATTCAGATAATCAGCCAGAGTTTTTCCACTGAGCCGAGCACGCTCTGCCGCTACGGCAAGGATTGTTTCACGCTGCTTCAAACTGAGATAGGCAAACTTTCTCAGACAGCTTTTCAGGTCAACTAAAAGGTTGAATTGAAAGGAATTGCGCTTTGCCTGAACATCCAAGAGCTGACTCACTGAATTTTCAACCTCAAAATAATCTTTCGGCGACAGTTTCGCCACATTGTACAGACAGGTAAACACATTGTTCAGATTCTGAATCAGAAGCGGCGTACCGGGAAAAGCACCGTTTTGATAATCCCGCTTCTTCCTCAAATCCCTGAATACCTGAATCATCATAACACTCTCACAAAACAACATACGCAATGCAAGACGCGGGATTTGCCGCTCCTCTCCGGAAAGACGAGTCTGCCATTTTTCCAATTCCGCTTCATTGAACAGACCGGCATCCAGAATTTCATTCAGAGCAGAAAGCCGGGCAACCTGTGCAGCAGTCCCCAGAAGTATGGGAATGAGACTGATATCATCATACAGGAAATATTCAATCCGCTCAATGGCTGCCAAATATTCCAACGCCTCCGTCTTGTTTCCCCGCAAAATGGCAAGACTGCATCTCATACGATAGGTTCGCCACCAATGTCGCATCAGAGACTGATTCGATATATTGAGATGCAAAAGTTCGGTAAAATCACGTTTTTCCTTCAGATAAGGAAGCCTCACCAGAGCATCCAGTTCGGAAAACATGTTTTTCCGGTCACGTTCCCATTGTTCCAGAATATTCCGGTCCGCTGCTGTAAAGTCCCGTATTCTTTTGTCCAGAAGCCGGTAAAGATCACTTCCGTCTGCGAAATCACCGGAAAAGTCGGGCAGTTTTTCAGGCATATTCGGCACTGTGCCATGATAATAGAGACGTTCCAGTGTTTCCGGCTCCGCCTTCTCTCCATACAACGCACCGAACGCATCGCAGACATGATCAAACTGCTTCCTGAAATGATACTCCGAGAAATAAGGATATGCGATCGAAAGTATCCCGATTGTCATCAGTGTCAGGAAATTACGGCGTGCAATCCCCGGAAAGCGACGGTGAAACAACAGGCACAGCAGATAAACAATCGCAAGATAGCAGAACAGCAGAAACACATTCTGAATGCCAAACGGCAAAAATACCGGACATCCCTGTGTCGCTGCAATATAAACCAAAGGGGGAATGAAACTGACAATGAAACCTTTGCGTGAAGTTTTCCATGCCGCAGGAATCAAGACTGCCGCAAAAACGTAAACCATCAGGAAAAGCGGTATATCCGGCAGCCCTCTCCCGATTCCGGAAAATCTGATTCCGATCCACAAAAGAAGCGGGCAGGCAATCAGCGGCAGAAGATAATACTTCCGGTTCATCATCGACGATGCGGAGAACGTTTTCGCCAGCAGTTCCCGGAAACACCGACAGGCAGTATTGAGAAACGCGATCAGAAGCAGGCATTCAATCGCAAACAGCGGATTTTCCCGGTTCCGGACCACATTCTCGAACCATTCCGCGGGATTGTAGTATTTCAGGAGAATATCCGCAAAATTGTAGAACGTGAAATAGAGTCCCGTGACGATAATCAAAGCCCCGCAGGTATCCTGCGGACACCATATTTTTCTGAACCATTCGCGCATGTCGCCTGCCTTTGTCAAAAAACGATAACCGGAAACGGTGCGGATTCCAGCCCGCCTGCCCTACCGTTCAATTGTTCCATAAAGAGTCATCGGGGTGGCGCGCTCGATCTTCACATTGATGAAATCGCCCGGTTTAAGTTCGGCGGCAGGAGTGAAAACTACGAGTTTGAACGTATCGGTTCTGCCTGACCAGCGCGCCGGATTGCGTTTGCTCGGACCTTCGGCAAGAACTTCAAAGGTCTGCCCGACAAGTTCATTGTTCTTGAACTCATTAATTGCGGCAAGGTCTTTCAGCAGCACGTCATTGCGCCGTTCCTTTTCTTTCTGCGGGACATCGTCCGCCATTTTCGAGGAAACGGTGCCTTTGCGGGGAGAATATTTGAAAATGAACGCATTGTCATAAGCCGCCTCGCGCATGATCCTGCGCGTCGCTTCAAAATCCTCCTCCGTCTCGCCGGGAAACCCGACAATGATATCCGTGGAAAAATTGATTCCCGGGACCAGTGCGCGCAAACTGTTGATGATGTTCATGTAGTGGGCGGAATCATAAGGCCTGTTCATCCGTTTCAGAATCCGGTCCGATCCCGACTGCAACGGCAGGTGAATGCACTTGCAGACTTTCGGCAGACGCGCAATCGTCTCAATCAGTCTCCTGTTGAAAAATGCCGGATGGGGCGAGGTGAAACGGATTCTGCGGATGCCGTCGATGGCGGAAATCCGCTCCAGCAGTTCAGCGAACGGGGAGTTGTCATCCGCAATCGGCGGCGGCACTCCGTCAAGTCCGTATGCGGCGACATTCTGCCCCAGCAGCATGATTTCCCTGATCCCGTGTTCCGCCAGTTCGGCGGCTTCCGCCACAATGCCGTCCATGTTGCGGCTTCGTTCGGGGCCGCGCACATACGGCACGATGCAGTAGGAGCAGTAACGGTTGCAGCCGCGCGAAATCGAGATGAACGCATTGAACTGCCCTGCATCCGTATTCACGCGGTGCGCATCAATTCCGGGCGTATCCGCGCCCTTGCGGTCATCGCGGCGGATTTTATGCTTTTCACGGATGATGTCTTCGACGATTTCCGGAATTGCATGAATATTGTCCGTCCCGACCGCAAAATCAAGATGTTCGACGGATTTCAGGAGTTCTTCGCCCCGGCTCTGCGCCATACAGCCCATGATTCCGAAGATCATGTGCGGATGCTCGCGTTTCAGTTTCTTGAGGATGCCGAGCTTGCCGATCGCCTTGCGTTCCGCCTGTTCACGCACACTGCACGTGTTCAGGATGATGATGTCGGCGTCCTGCTCGGAGTTCACGATATGGTGCCCGGCGGAAACCAGCATGGCGGCGGCGGACTCGGAGTCGCGCTCATTCATCTGACAGCCGTAGGTCTTGATATATACGTTCATTTTGCCACATACATGTTATTGCGATGAATCACTTCATCGTCCGCGTCGTAGCGCAGGATCAGATGATTTTCAGAAGACTTGTGCCCCATCAGCAGACGGCATTCCGCCGCGGAAAAATTCGTCAGCCCCTTTGCAATCAGCGAATTGGAGCCGGAGACGATTTCGAGCACGTCAC
>DXVA01000127.1:6352-11504 GCA_019408975.1 Lentisphaeria bacterium
CTTTTTTCCTGAGCGCCGCCACCGCGCCGTCATCGATCACGAGCTTCCCCTTGGAGCGGGAAAATGTCGAGAGCCAGCGCTTCTTGGACTCCATTTTCTTTTTCGTGTTCGCCGGCAGGAAAATCGTTCCGACATCCTCGCCGTTGAAGATACGCCCGAGGATATCCGAATCCCGCCCGGAAGCCAGCCACAAAGCCTCTCCGGCGGAATTGAGCGTGTCGGCGGCTTTGAGCTTGGAGGTCATCCCCCCGATCGACATATTGCCGTCATCGGTTCCGGTCGCCATCGCACGCTGTGTGTCCGTAATGCCGCGCACCACGGAAATGCGGTCCCCGAGCGTGCCGTCGTCATTCGGCTTCCTGAGTCCGTCGACCGTGGTAAGAATAATCGTCAGGTCCGCGCGCGTCATGGACGCCAGAAGCGAAGCGAGAATATCATTATCTCCGAACTTGAGCTCATCGACGGACACGGGGTCGTTTTCATTGATGATCGGCAGAATATCCTGGGAAAGCAGAGTTTCAATGCAGTTCAGGGCGTTGAGGTGCCGTTCACGCGAACGCAGGTCATCCGCAGTCATAAGAATCTGGGCACAGCGGAAACCGAGTTTTTCACATTCCTCCTCATACATCGCCATGAGCTTGCCCTGTCCCAGCGCCGCAAGAGCCTGCACCTCGGAAAGCCTGCGCGGGCGTTTTTTGAGTTTCAGGATCTTCATTCCGATACCGACCGCGCCGGAGGAAACAAGGATCACCTGTTTTCCCGCGTCACGGATCGTTTTGATCTGCCCGATCAGAACCGGCAGGGATTCGGGATCGGTCAGAAGCCGCGTCCCCGCTTTGACTACGATCCTGTGACAGTTCCTGATCAATTTCTTTCTCAATTCGATATTTTCCGCATTCATCTCATATTCTCATTAAATTATCATCTATTTCCGGAGGAAACCCGCACATACGCATATTAAGAGAAATAATATACTCCGGAAAAATGATTTTTCCACAGTGACCGGTATTTTTTATTCATCCGAAGGATAAATTCCGCAGAAGCGGAAAACTTGCAAAAATGATTTTTCATGTTATGGTATATAGAAAAAGGGGGTATGCATGGACAGTTTTGTTTCCACACTGATTTTATTTTTTCTCGTCATGAATCCGCTCGGCAATCTGCCGGTCTTCATCGCGGAGCTGGACGGTACCGGCGCTGCAAGATATCGGTTCATCGTAATCAGGGAATCCCTGATCGCACTGGGGGTTCTGCTTCTCTTTCTGTTCTGCGGAGGCGCGATCCTGAAATACCTGAATCTGACGCAGGCATCGCTTGAATTGTCCGGGGGAATCATCCTGTTCATGATCGCGATCAAACTCGTATTCAGCTCGGCGGCAAAAGATGCGAAGGCTCCCGGGGACCCGACAAAGGAACCGTTCATCGTCCCGCTCGCCATTCCGCTGTTTGCGGGGCCCGCCGCAATGTCCACGGCAATCATCGTCGGGGGCAAAGGCGGCATTGAAGCCTCGCTGTCCGGAAGCGCCGCTCTGATTGTGGCGTGGGGAATATGCACCCTGATTCTCATGAGCGGGCGCTATGCAGGCAAGTTCCTCGGAACCAAGGCGTTGTCCGCGCTGGAATCGCTGATGGGGCTCCTGCTCACCACGATGGCATTTGAAATGATGATCAAGGGAATCAAGCTGGCATTCCATCTGAAATGAGTTCATAAAAGGCTTTCGCGGAATCTTTTCCGGTAGGCGCTCGGGGAAATTCCGTTTTTTTCCTTGAACCAGTTCGAGAAATAAAATTCATCTTTGAATCCCAGCATCGGAGCCAGAATCTTGACGGGATAATCCGAGTTCTCAAGATACTGGCGCGCCAGAAAGGAACGCTGTTCCTGAAGGTAGGCATAGGGAGAACAGTTCCAGTCTTTCTGAAAAATACGCAGCGTCTGCGCGGGGGATTTGCGGATCAGTGCGGCAAGTCTGCCCAGGGAAATATTCGTCTGCCAGTTCGCATCCAGATACTCTTTCAGGCGGATGCCCTCCGGTGATTTCCTGACCTCGGGATGCTCTCTGCGCCAGAGATCGATCAGAGAGATGATACGATGAATCCGGAGTGCGAATTCCTGATAAAAATTTCGCTCCTGCCGCCGGAGCAGTTCAGCAGTATCCAGAAACTCTTTTTCCAGACGGCAGTGATGAAAGTAGACGACGCCATGCAGACGGTAGGCGTCGCACAGGGCGTCCATCAGCGGACCGCTCAGGTTGAACCAGATCTTCTCCCAGGGATCGGCGGGATCGGAATAATATTCATGGCTGACATGAGGCTGGAGCAGATAGACGTCACCTGCCGCCGGCGCATAGTATTTGTCTCCCCAGTGGAGATGCCCCTTGCCGCTGATGACATATTCCAGAACATAGATGTCGTCCAGCCCGTTCCGCACAATCCGGTAAGAGGCGTCTTTATGCGTGAATCCAGCCAGCAGAAGCTTCAGCGGGGCGTCTTTCGGCGGCATCGGCATTGAAAAAAATGTCTCTTTCCATGCACACATGATCATAATCCTCATGTTTATGATTTTATCTCTATTGGAGATTTCCATTTCATGAAGTATAATTTATAAGAAAAAGGAAACAATACAACACCAGAACAAGGAGTTTTATAAAATTATGACACCAAGAAACGAATACCCGAGGCCTCAGTTTGAACGGACGGACTGGCGAAATCTCAACGGAGAATGGACTTATGCGTTCGATTTCTCCCGCAGCGGCGACGAAAGGGAATGGAGGAAAGCAACCTCGTTCGATGGCAGGATCACGGTTCCTTTCTGCCCGGAAAGCCGTCTTTCCGGAGTCGGATTCACGGATTTCATCGAAATGATGTGGTATCATCGCAAACTCGAAATTCCCGCGGAATGGACGGACAGAAAAATCCTGCTTCACTTCGGCGGAGTCGACTGCAAGGCCATCGTCTACCTTGACGGAACGGAAGCCGGCAGGCATACCGGCGGAACTTCTCCATTTACCGTTGACCTGACAGGCAAGGCGGAACCGGGAAAAACTTACAATCTCGTAGTCAGGGTGGAGGATAATATCCGCAGCGGGCTCCAGCCTTACGGCAAGCAGAGCAGCACATTCAAGTCCCGCGGTTGTAGCTATACCAGGACAACCGGAATCTGGCAGACGGTCTGGATGGAAGCAGTCTCCCCGTATGCGCTGAAGTCCTGCCGGGTCATACCGGATTTCGACAACGGAGCATTCTCCTTTCTGCCGATTTTCCACAAGGAACGGCGCGGGCTCCTGCTCACGGTGACTGTTCTGGACAACGGGCGGGAAGTCGCTTCGGAGACCGTTTCCGCCGGCAACGGCAGCATGGTCACGCTCAAGCTGGAAAACCCCAAAGCGTGGGACCCGGAACACCCGTTTCTGTATGACCTCCGTTATATCCTGAAAGACGAAAACGGAAATGTGCTGGATCAGGTCTCCTCCTATGCGGGGCTCCGCAAGATTCATATCGAAGACGGGAAATGTTATCTGAACAATCAGCCGGTCTTTCTGCGTTTCGTGCTGGATCAGGGATTTTACGAAGACGGCATCTGGACCGCACCTGACGACAACGCGCTCAAGCGGGACATTGAACTTTCCATGAAAGCCGGGTTCAACGGGGCGCGTCTCCACCAGAAGGTTTTCGACGAACGCTTCCACTACTGGGCGGACAAACTCGGATATCTCACGTGGGCGGAATATCCGAGCTGGGGAATCTCCTTCTGGCAGCATTTCGGGCAAACAAACCCCAACTACAACCTGACCTTCCGCGACTATCTGGCTGAGTGGTCCGCGCTCGTCGAACGGGACATCAATCACCCATCCATCATCGCATGGACCCCGCTGAACGAGACCTGCGGATATTATGACCTGGAGGAGCACAGACGGTTCATAACCGACGTCTATGAACTCACACGCACCCTGGACTCCACACGCCCCGTCAACGACACATCCGGCTACGTCCATGTCAAAACCGACCTCTGGACCGTGCATACCTACCATCAGACGGCGGAGGAACTTTCATCCGCTCTGAACCAGTCGCCGATTTTCATGCATTACCCGGAAGTCGAGGCGGAGGCATATCACGGGCAGCCCTATCTCATGGATGAATACGGCGGAGTCTGTTTTATCCCGAAAGGGCGCAAACCTTATGCCGACAACTCCTGGGGTTACAACAAAGAGACTCTCTCGCAGGACGAAGCGGAAAAACGCATTGCGGAACTTACCGGATGCATCGTTCAAAACCCGAAAGCGGCAGGCTACTGCTACACGCAGCTGACCGATATCGAACAGGAGCAGAACGGCATCTACAATTATGACCGCACTCCGAAGTTCGATGCGGATATGATCCGCAGCATTTTCTCCATGAAGCCATCCTGGAGCAGGTTCTGAGCCGCTCCCCCAAACGGCACAGGCGCATTTCTCTCAGCAATGCGCCTGTGCCTCGGCGCAAAGGTTTTTCCGCAGTTCATCCTCCGTCATAAAAACAAGACTTTTTCAGAAAATGCGTCTTGATTTTGCCAACGTTGGCATTTATAGTAAAAACAAACCGGAACGGATTTCGGGTTCAATTCATATTTATTAAGGAGATGAAGAATGACGCCTCTGTTCGGAACTGCGGTTCAGGATTATTATCTGGATCTCGTCAGAAAAAATTTCGCCGCAAGAAAAGCACGCCTTGAAGCCCTGCGCACCAGGGAGGACGCACAGCGGTATGCTGCCGACGTCAAAGCAAAAATCGCAAAGCTTTTCCCCCTTCCCGCGGAAAAAACACCGCTGGATGCACAGGAAACCGGGACGCTGGATTTCGGCGCCTATGCCATGCACAAGATCATCTATTACAGCCGTCCGAAATATCCGGTGACAGCCAGCCTCTGCCTGCCCAAAACAACGGAAAAGGTTCCGGCGGTTCTCTTTCTCTGCGGGCACTCCGGAAACGGAAAAGCGTGCGATGTCTACCAGACCTGCCAGCGGGCGCTTGCCATGAAAGGCTACGCCGTCCTCGCCATCGACCCCGTCAGCCAGGGGGAACGCCTCCAGTTCCTTGACTTTCCGGAATTCAAGGGCAACTGCTGCTGGGAACACAACATCATGGGAAAACAGCTTCTCCTGACCGGGGACAACAT
>DXVA01000128.1:0-7360 GCA_019408975.1 Lentisphaeria bacterium
TCGCCTGTCCTGTTTCATATTTCTGTTCGACGGAATAAAGGATCGCTTTCGCCACGTCCGCCGGGAAACAGCCGCGGTTCATCGGGACTTTCGCCTCGTAGAAACGCTTGTCGTCCTCAATGGTTTTGGCGCCGGGGACCTTGCCGCTGTTCAGATACTGAACAAAGAGCCCGCGTTCGGGATTGCTCCAGAGCGGCCCGTCGAAGAAGTTGCCGGGACATACGCTGTTGACTTTGATGCGGTCCGTGACAAGTTCCATGGCGAAGCTCTGCGTGAGCCCGATTCCGCCGAATTTGCCGCCGGCATACGCGCCGTTTTTATTGCTGCCCTGAAGCCCGCTCTTGGAGTTGACCTGAACGATGTCGAGCCAGTCGCCGCCGTCCGCCGTTTCCGCCGCCATGACGGAGGAGACGTGTTTGACGCAGAGAAAATACCCGTTGTAGTTGATGTCCGTCACGAATTCCCAGTCCTTGAGGGAGAAGGTTTTGACGGAACCCGCCTTGAGCACGCCCGCATTGGCTACGAAAAGGTCGATGCCGCCGCAGGTCTTCGTGACGTCGGAAACCATTTTCGCGACGGATGCCTCATCCGCGATATTGACCGCGACGGAGAACGCCTCCACCGCCGGATATTCCGATTTTATGGTGTCCGCCGCTTTTTGCGCGCCTTCGATATTCATGTCGGCGATCACGATCACCGCGCCCTCTTTCGCAAGTTCTTCCGCGATGCCGTAACCGAATCCCTGCGCCGCACCGGTGACGACCGCCACTTTGCCTTTGAGCCTGCCGCCTGCGGATGGATTGGATTTCGCCGCCTGTGCGCGGCGGTAGGATTCCACTTCCCAGTTTTCAATGAACAGACGGTCGCGGTCGCTGAGGTAATGGGGGCCGCCGAATGCCGCCGCAAGCTGTTTCACGAGCCCGGCGTCCGCCGCGAGAGCCGCCACGGTCGAAGCGCCTTTCAGGGTATCGCCCGCGCAGAAGACGCCTTTACCGGGGACGCTGACCACCAGCGGCTTGAAGCCGTTGGCTTTCACATACGCATCGACGTCTTCCTTTTTCGGGTCTTCGGATACCATCGGGAAAGATTTTGCATACACGATGTGGTCGGGTGAGAGCGGTCCGTCCGTGACTTCGAATTCGCCCGCCCAGGTGATGAATTTGCGCTGAATGGCTTCCCCTTCGCCTGCGCCGAGGATGGTGCGGAGTTTCGGGGCGATGAGCTTGGAAGCTTCGAAATCAGGTTCGGAACGTTTGAGTTCCACAGCGACTCCTGCCCTGGCGTATGCCGCTTTCAATGTGGACATGATGTTGTCGTAAATCGCGTTGATTTCCGTATCGGTATCCGCGCCGGCAAACACGCCGTGGTTCTGGAGGAAGATCACTTTGGGATCGGTTCCCCTGGCTTTTTTATAGGCTGCCATTTCATCCGCGACTTTGCGCGAAAGCGTATATCCCGGATCGACATATGCAATCCAGAGAGCATCCGGGAACAGCTCCGCACAGGCTTTTTCGCCGTTTTCGGCACAGGTCATTCCGTTGACAAGAGCCGGATGGAGGTGCACGACATACCGGAACGGGATGAGTTCATGAAGCGGAGCCTCGACAGAGGGACGTCCGGAGGATTCCGGGCAGACTGCCGCCATCATGAATTCTTTTGCAATCGCTTCCCTCTGCGCAACATCGGAAGGCATGTCGTGGGTGAAGATTTTCTCGATCAGCGCACGCTCCATCTTGACGAAGTTTTCCGGCTTGATTTTTGCGAGCGCCACGCCGCTGGGCTTGACGTAAAGGTATTTTTCATCTTTTACGGAGGTATTGCCGCCGCCGGCAAGCACATACGCGGGATCGGACCCGTACTTGACAGACAATGCTGTGATCGTTTCGAGGGACATGTTTTCAGGCTCCTTTCGTTGTTTACAATGGCAATTCCGTAAAATAGCCTGAAAATCAGTGATTTCAAGCGGAGAAGGGAGTCTCTTACCGGTTTTTAGCGGAAGGTCTTCCCGAATGGCACAGGACAGGAAGACTCCGGCTGGCGGAGACAGCCGGGCAAATAGGAACCGGCGGTTCCCAAAAAGGATTATTTCTTTTCCGCAAACAGTTTTTTCACCGTTTCCGCGGCGAGTTTCGGGCGGCGGTACTGGTCGAAGACTCCGGCGAGATTCTGAGCGAGCGGCTTGCAGCGGATATTGGAGCCTTTCCGCAGGTAGCTTTTCGCATCGTTGAACTGCCAGATCGCGAGTCCGCAGAGTTCCGGAGACGCAAAGACCTGCCTGATGACCTCCGCCAGATATTCCGCCTGGAATTCTTCAGTCCACTGGGCGGCGGCGCGGTCGTGACTGCCGTAGAGTCCGCAGCAGCCCATTTCGCTGACTATGATCGGCTTGTCCGGCGGATTGTAAGTCCTGAAACGCTCTATGATCCTGTCACGGTTTTCCCGGATATAGGAAGGAGGCTCTTCCGCCGCATCCGCAGATATCCAGCCTGGATAGGTGTTGTAGGCGACAACGTCGGTCAGAGTTGTGCAGATGTCATCCCAGACATGGGAACAGGCGAATGTCACAAGACGGCTTCCGTCCTCTTCTCTGATTGCGCCGGTCAGTTTCCGGCAGAGCGTCAGCCCCTCCTGTGTGCCGGATTCAAATTCATTCAGAAACGCCCAGATGATTACGCTGGGATGGTTGACGCTGTTCCTGACCATGAGGCGCGTCTGTTTTTCCTGCAGGGCGGTGAATTCGGGGTCCGCCATCTGTTCTTTCGTATTGCCCCAGCCGAGGCTTTCCTCCCATACAAGGAATCCCATGCGGTCGCAGAGGTCGAGAAAACGCTGATCCTGCGGATAGTGACAGCCTCGGATGAAGTTGCAGTTCAGCGCTTTCAGATTCTGCAGGTCTTCGATCATGACCTGTTCCGGCGTCGCCGGGCCGAATTCCGGGTGGGATTCATGGCGGTTGAAGCCTTTCAGAAAGACCGGTCTGCCGTTCAGGAGAATCTGTCTCTTTTCCGCTTTGATCTCGCGTATGCCGAAAGATTCGACGATGCGGTCGTTTTCCGTTCTGACTTCGAGTGTATGCAGATCCGGCGTTTCCGTGGACCAGAGTTTGAAATCAGGCACTGTCAGTTCAAGCGACGCGGAATGAGCCTGAATGGTGAGTTTTTCCGTCCTGAATACATTTTCCGTATCGAATTTCAGGTTGACGGCAAGCGTCTCCGGCACATCGCCTCTGAACAGAAAACGCAGATTCACTTTCCCTGTTCTGTAATCGGCCGTGCGTATCTGAACCCGGTCGATGCAGCAGCCTTCCGGCAGGAGATGCAGTGTGACGCCGCGGTAGAATCCCCCGAATGCGTAAAAGTCATAACAGGGCAGGAACAGTTTCATCTTTTCTGGATCGAACCGGTTGTCCAGTGCGGCGCAGAGAGTATGCTTCCCCGCAGCAAGTTTTCCTGTTTCAAGTTCGATGCCGGAATAGGGCAGATTCGTGAATCCGGTATCGCTGCCGTCGATCCAGAAGCGTGCGCGGAGACCGAGTCCGCCGATTTTCAGAAGGGCGTTCGGAGCATCCTGCTCCAGCGTGAATTCCGTCCGGTAAAGTGCGATTCCCCGCTTGCAGTAATATGCGGGGGCGCAGTCGAATGCTCCGGGAACGCACATGATGTCATGGAACGTGAATTCTGCGGGATCGAGCTGTTCCAGTTCCGCGTCGCCGATGAAATTGAAGTCCCATGCTCCGTCGAGAAGAAGGATTTTCCTGGATGGGTAAAATGGATAGGCATTCATGCTGTTGTGACCTCTCGTTTTTCTTTGTTTTGCATTAAAATATCCCGCCGCAGCCGTTTGCGCAATCGGATTTTTGGTCGAAAAACAGGACTTTTGAGGCATTTGCGGTGATTTGCCGGTTGTAAAAAAGCTCCTGAAATGCTAAAATATATGCTTGAAGCTTATAACTTGAAACGTGAAATTTTTCCGGGAGACGATCATGCAGACTGTGACAGGCGAAATCAAAAATTTTCTTGCCAATTCTTCGGGCATCCGCAAAATGTTTGAGGCGGGGATTGAGTTGAGAAAAAAATACGGGGCTGACAAGGTTTACGACTTCAGCCTCGGCAATCCGGATCTTCCGCCTCCGCCTGAAGTCGGAAGCGCACTTGAAAAGATCGCTCTCAAATCCGGAGAGCCTTTTTCCATCGGCTATATGCCGAATGCCGGATATCCCGCACTCCGCCGGAAGCTCGCCGGGAAACTTTCCGCCGAGCAAGGGGTGGAAATACCGGCTTCCTGTGTGGTTGTCACCTGCGGTGCGGCGGGCGGGATCAATGTATTTTTCCGCACGGTTCTTTCTGGCGGGGATGAGGTGATTACCCCGAGCCCGTATTTTGTGGAGTATGGTTTTTACGCAGGAAACTTCGGCGGCAGGCTGGTTCCGGTGAAATCCGTGGATTTTACTTTTGAGCTGGATGTGGATGCGATTGCAAACGCCGTCAATGAAAAGACGCGCGCGATCATCCTTAACTCACCGCACAACCCGACCGGCCAGATTTATACCCGTGATCAGCTCCAGGCGCTTGCGAAAATCGTTGCGGATGCGGAAAAGCGCTATGGGCGCGCGATTTACATTGTTGCGGACGAGCCCTACCGTTTCCTGAATTTCGACAATGCGGATATTCCTTCCGTGTTTGAATATTTCCCGCACAGCGTCGTGATCGGTTCTTTCTCGAAGAGCCTTTCCCTTGCCGGCGAGCGTATCGGCTATGTTGCCGCGAATCCCGCGATGGAAGGAATCGACGACCTGATGAACGGGCTGATTCTCTGCAACCGCATTCTCGGGTTCGTGAATGCCCCGGCTGTCGCCCAGCAGATTCTGATGGAGTGCGCCGATGCACAGGTCGACCTGAATATTTACCGCGCCCGCCGTGCTGCTATGGCGGAGGTCCTGACGGATGCCGGAATCAAATTCACAATGCCGAAAGGCGCGTTTTATTTCTTCCCGAAGTCGCCTGTCGCGGACGATAAGGTTTTTATTGAGGCTCTTGTGAAAGAGTGTGTGCTTGCCGTTCCCGGAAGCGCGTTCGGCGGGCCCGGTTATTTCCGTATGGCATTCTGCGTGGACGAGAAAGTGATCCGCGCCGCCGCTCCGGGCATGAAGCGCGCCGTGGAAGCGGTGCTGAAGTAAGGTCTTCCCGACCTGGAAAGCAGTTTGATCTCATGACTCCCCCGTGCCGGGGGCGTTGATGCGGGAACCTGAAGGACAAAGCCAATCCTTCAGGTTCTTTGTTTTCTGCTTTTTGCGCTGGAGTCCGGGTGCTGATGCCGCAATGCGGATTGAGATTTTTTTCGTTTTTTTTGAAAAGAGGGGTTGACAGAACGGGTTTTTTGTTTATAATATGTTACATGAAACATTACAGGTAACATTCAGGATGAAAAATGACACCGGCGCAAAAACTTTATGAGGACTTGAGAACGGAGATTCTGGAACGGAGACTTCTCCCCGGCATGTTGCTGCCTTCCGAGAAAGAGCTTTGCGGAAAGTACTCGATCAGCCGTCCGACCGTGCGCCGGGTTCAGGAAAAACTCTGTGCGCAGAATCTGATTGAAAAGCGCCCCGGTGTCGGGACGTTCGTCAAAGACATGGACGGCGGCAGCAGTGCGGCGGAAATGCCGGAGTTCAGGATCGGCGTCGATTTCCTGATGGAGATGGGCGTGCATTATTACGGCAGGTTGATGCAGGGGGTGCACCGCTCCCCTTACGGCAGGAACTGCATGTTCTGTTCTCTCTACGGCGAGCATCTGGCACCGGCGAATATTCCGCCTCAGCTTGACGCCCTGCTGCTGATGAAAGCGGGAGATCATGACCGGGAGGATTTCAAGCGGGCGGTGTCATGCGGCAAACCGGCGCTCCTGATCAACCGTCTGCCGGCGGAACCGGAGCTTGCCTATTTGTCCGTGGATCACCGGAAGGAATCGGAGCTTGCGGTTGATTACCTGCTGAAATCGGGCTGCCGGGATATTGTTCTTGCCGGAAACCGGGAGGATGAGCGGACGATTGCGCTGCGTTCCCGTGGGTGGGAGGATGCGTTCCGCAATGCCGGGCTTGAAGTGCCGCATCATCTGGCTGTAAATGCGGAGGATCTGCTTTTCTGTCAGGAGAAGGTGAAGGAGTTTATCCGGACGCAGAGTTTTTCCGCTGTTTTCTTCACGAATATGGCGATGATGCGCGCTTTCTACCAGGCTTTCCTGCAGTGCCGCAGCGAGCGCATGGATACTTTGTCCCTGATGTGCTTTGATGATCTGGACCATATTTCCGAGTTCAATGATCTGGTATGCAGTTTTGTCCGGATGCCTCTGGAGCGGATGGGCGAGATGGCGATTGAATATTTGCGCAGGAAGAAAGCGGACCCGTATCTGCCGGTTCTGCGCAGGCTGATGCCGTGCAGCATGGTGGTGCGGCACCGTCTGGGAGAATGAAAATGTCATATCAACAGATAAACAATACAAGGAGTCTGAAGATGAAAAGGAAGAAATTCACATTGATCGAATTGCTGATCGTGATTGCGATCATCGCGATTCTTGCGGGAATGCTCCTGCCTGCGTTGAATGCGGCGAAGGAGAAGGCGAAAATGATCAGTTGCCTTTCAAATTTGAAGCAGGTGGGAATCTCTGCCGGGATGTATATGGACGATTATGACGGCATTCTGTTTCCTGCATTTTTTTACGAAGGTTCCACTGCTAGGGATGGGCGCGATATCTGGGGGGGAATGCTCTATTCTCAAGGCTATTTGAAAGACAACAAGTTTCTGCATTGCACTACGACGCCTAAGATAAGACCGGTCAAGGTGGATGAAAACAATATTCCCGTCGGCTGGGATATGTTTACGCAGACTTACGGCATCCGCGCCGTGAAGCTGGTGAATGGAGCCCTGACGACTAAAATACGGGAATCATGCTTTGACAACAAGGATGTGAACGGAATTCCCGTCAGTTCGCGGATTCTGTTCGCCGACTCCAAAGTCAAGACGACCAGTGGATCCAATAAGCCGGATGATCCCTGTTACTTTCTTTCCAGCTACAAGTCACAGCAATGTATCGGAAGACGGCATGGGAAGATCGCGAATGTTCTTCTCGGCGACGGCCATGCGGAAAGTATGGATATCAACAGAATAGCCGCCCTCGGCGACCTTTACACAGTGCAAATGGTTTATTGAAGAAAGGAACGGAACTATGTGGTTGAGGAAAATTCTTTTTGGGCTTTCGGCGTTTGTTCTCGGCATTTCCGGCGCTGTGTCCGCACAGCAGAAAGATGCGTCGCTTCTTTTTCATTACCGGTTCGACAGGGACAGGAATGTGGAGCTGAAAGGCA
>DXVA01000128.1:7370-11437 GCA_019408975.1 Lentisphaeria bacterium
GAACAGGTTGTTGCCCCGGATGGGCTCGTCGTCGGCGTCCTCGTCGTCGATGGCCGCCATCTGGCGGCTGATCTCCATCTGCATGGCGAACTGCGCGGCGTTGTGGATGGTGTTCTGCGCCTTGACGGGAAGAGCGGTTATGCCGTGGTGCCGGACAGCAGGGGAATGCATTTCACGGACAGGGGAATGACGCTTGTCGGTGTGGTGAAATTCAATGACAGCGGCACGAAAAACGGGGAAAACGATGCGCATGATATCATCATGGCGAAAGGGCGGGAGTTCATTTTCGGGCGCAACTCCAAAACAATGTATATCAATTTCCATGACGGGAAAAACTGGGTCGGCACCACGATGGGCGGAACCCCCGCAGCCGGGGTATGGACTCATTTCGCGGCGGTGTTTGAACGGTTCAACGATCCCGCGCAGGGAGATGTCGGCTATCGCCTGAGCATTTTCGTCAATGGCGAGCCTGAGGTGCGCAAACGTTTCCTGATGGTGAACCCGAAACCGCTGGACGAACCGGTGGAGATCGGGAAAGGGTTCGGCGGGGGACCGTGGTTTCTGCATGGCGATATTGGCGAAGTTGCCATGTACAACCGCGCATTGACCGATGGCGAGATCGCAAAATTATTCGCCGGATGCGGACGGGTCGATGCGGTCCGGAAAGGATTTGTGAAGATCGAACCGGAGCTTCAGGGGAAACTTGAGGCACTGTGGAAAAACGCCTCTCCCGAAGGCAGATGGCTGTTGAATGGGTTCCGGCGGATGGGTGCGACCGGGTTTTCGCAGGGAAAACTGGAAAAAATTGTTGATTCTCTCGGAAAAATCCCGGAGATTCATGGCGTGGAGGAACTGGCGAAAGCCTTTCATGACGTTCAGAAGGAGTTCAGGATTCTGGCGACGGACTCCCTGGCGGTTCTGCTTGCCGTTGGTCCGGGTGAGGGGGGGTATCCGGCGGCGGGTATTATGGACCGCAGGACAATGGAAGACCTTTTCGGCGAACGCGGATTTGCGTGGAGCACAGCATTCCGCAGGGGGAGGGCGGCCGGCGTCGTCGAATATAATTCGCCTGGCGTCACATGGAGTGTGGATGATATCCGGCAGTCCCCGGATAAAGCGGAGTTCAGGATCACATGGAACTGTGCATCGCCGTTTTCATTCCGTGCGGAATCGGCAGTCGTGGTTGCCGGCCCGCGCATCGAAAGCAGTTTTGAAGTGATCAACCGTTCCCCGGACGCCGTCATTTCGGAGGTGACTTATCCGTCTTACGCATTTGCCCGGCTCACAGGCGGGAACGATACGATGGTTTATCCGTGGATGTCTGGTATCCTTGTGAAGAATCCGATGGAGGAGCAGTTTGTTTTCGGACAGGAGGGAGTGTTTCCATCCGGGCGCGTTCCGCTTCAGTTTGCTGCATATTATGACGATGCGGCGGGCATTTATTTCGGCGTGGAGGACGGTCTTGCCCGGACCAAGCGTTATTCCGCAACGGGCAAACGCGGCAATCTGAATGTCTCATGGAGTTCTCCCGTTCCCGCGGCGGTTGACGGCAGGGGCGGCAACTCTTTCAAACTGAACGGGAAAGCCGTAATTGAGCTTTATTCCGGCAAATGGTTCGAGGCGGGGCGGATTTACAGAAAATTTCTTGAAAAAGACGCCGTATGGTGGATTCCGGAACTTCCCCGCAGGGATACGCCGGAATGGTTTCGCGACAATACCCTGTGGATTCTTGCTTTTGCCGGCAGCTCCGGCAGTGCGGAGCAGATGAAGGAGGAGGCAGCTTACCTGCGCCGTTATTTTGAGCTGCCTTTCGGAATTCACTGGTATCACTGGGATGATGCGAAAAGTAAAGGCTGGCCTCATTTTTACCCGAAAGACTTTGTCCTTGAAATGAACGCGGAGATCCGCAGAGCGGGTGTTTACACCATGCCTTATATTGATTCGCGTCTCTGGCAGGTCAACGACGGCCCGAACCATACGGATTACATGTACCGGTCGCATGGGCTGAAGTATGCGGTGAAGAATGCGGATGGTTCTCTCAATAATGAGAATTATGGAAAGAACCAGGTCTTTACCGTGATGTGCCCCGGCGCGGATGGGTGGCGGAACTGGATGGCGGGGCTTGCGGAACGTGTTGCCTCCTATGGATTCGATGCGATCTACCATGATCAGGTCGGGACCGCCGCTCCGAAGCTCTGTTACGATCGCCTGCACGGCCATCTCCTGAACGACGGCGCCGTCTGGCTCGAACAGGGATACTGGCCGATGTTCCGCACGATCAGGACGGTTCTCCAGAAGAAATACCCGCGAGTCTGCCATACGACGGAAGAGGCTGCCGACCCTTATCTGCGTGCCATGGACGGTTATATGGTCTGGCGCTGGGTGGATGCCGATCAGGTGCCGCTGTTCCAGTCCATTTATTCCGGGCGCGCCCAGTTCGTTGGACGTGTCTATAATCATCAGAAACCCGGAGACGGGCAGTCTTTTTTCAGTAAAGCCGCGCAGCAGCTGGTCAATGCGGAACAGCTTGGCTGGTTTCCGTTCAGTGAAATCAGGCAGCCCGGCGAAAAACGCCTGTTTGTAAAGAAGCTGATGCATATCAGATACGCTCTGCTTCCTTATTTCAACGGGGGGCGTATGCTTCCTCCGATCAGTTTCAAAGGTAAAATCGAAGTGGAGCGCAGCAAGTGGGGCGGCAATTTCCCGCAGATGGTCGCGATGCCGAAGATCGCAAGCTCCGGTTTTGCCGGAAACGACGGTTCGACGGTTTATCTCTTTGTCAATACGGTTAATGAAACCGTCAGCGCAACCCCTGATCTTGGTCCGGGAAAAACATTCTGGATTTGCCGCGAGGGGGCATCCGCACCGGTCAGGGGAACGGCTGGACAGACAGTGACTCTTGCGCCGAGGACTGCGGAAATCCGGGTGGCAGGGACAGAGGCGGAGGCGAAACGGATTCAGGCTGTCATGAAGAAGATTGCATCCTTCGATTGCGGAAAACCCTCAAGTTTTGTAAAGAAGATCACATACCGCCCGGCGGAGGGGAAAAGCGGGGCATGGCTCACGGTGGAGAACATCGCTTCTCTTTCCGATTGTGAAATAGCGCAGAGCGGACAGCATGTCGGAAGATTTCAGGATGGCGCTCTGATCTCGTTCGGAGAGATTGACTTCGGGACAAAAGGTTCCGGACAGCTGGAAGTGACAGTCGGTGTTGCTCCTGAATATGAAGGCGGTTCTCTGGATGTGATCGTTCATGGCGGAGATTCCAAAGAGGAGATCGCCGGCACTTTGAAGCTGTTGAGCACCGGGGGATTCCGCGAATTCAAAGTCATGCCGCTGCCTCTGAAAAAGCGTCTGACCGGAAAATATTCCGTGACATTCCGCATCAACGGCACTGCCGCATGTGACTTCAAAAGCTGGAGATACCTGAAGTGACGGCGGCAGTTTCCCCCCTGCCTGGCATTGTGGATTTCCACTTCTCCCGTTGACTGGGAGGGAAAGGGCTTGAAGCGGAATATGCGGGAATCCGGTATTTCAGCCTGCAAGTCCTTTTCATTCAAAAATTGATTCGATGGCGCGGTCCCCTGCATTGCAAAAAGATGATCGCGCAGACTCTCTGCCCTGCCACGCTCCTGCGGAGAACAGTCGGCAGCCGCAGGCGAAATCTCCGATCTCCTGTATATTCTGCTCATGCGCACATCATCCGGAAGAAACGGAATATGATACGGATGAAATCCGCCGGATTGCCGGTCATGTCATATTGACGTTTCGGAGAGATAGGCTTTTTTTTGAAAAATTTATCTTTTTTCAGGATTTGCCTATTGACATTTTCCGATTTTTCATTATAATTTAAATATAACGTTACAATTAAAGTTTAAGAACTGCGGAGCATCATGAGCATCACCCTGAAAGACATCGCACAGCAGGCGGGAGTCAGCCAGATGACGGTTTCCCGCATCCTGAACGGCAAGACGCAGGGACAGGTTTCGGAGGAAGTCATAGCGCGTGTCCGTTCGATTGCCGCGGAGTTGAAGTACCGCTCCAACCGGACGGACAAAAAGCTGAAC
>DXVA01000129.1:0-2982 GCA_019408975.1 Lentisphaeria bacterium
GTGTCTACCGCTGTCTCCCGCCCCCTTTGAACACGGTAAAAAAACGGTAGTCTCTCCCTCTGAATCCGGAAAAAAGCATCCCTCCACAGGAGTGGATGCTTTTTTTGTTTCGGAGGTTCCGCTTTTGATCTGCCGTTTCGTATGAACTGCCCGTTTTTTTATCTTGTAAGTTTTTATTTTCACCTCTTTAAAAGAACCGCTTTTGCACTACATTATGTCACCCTTATAACTTATTAACTTATAAATTGAAATTTTGCCTATGCCTGCTTCAGTAAAAATATCGGGAATTTCCAAATCCTACCAGAAGGGGACACCCGTTCTTCTGCCGCTTGACCTTGAAATCGGAAAAGGGGAGCTCTTTTTTCTGCTTGGGCCCTCCGGATGCGGGAAATCCACTCTGCTCCGGATTCTTGCGGGGATCGTGGAGCCGGACTCCGGTTCGATCTTTTTCGATGGCCGCGACATCACTTCCCTGCCGCCGGAAAAACGGCAGGCGGCGATGGTTTTCCAGAATTATGCATTGTGGCCGCACCTTTCCGTGTTTGAAAATGTGGCGTTCGGACTGCGTGCCGCCGGAGCGTCGAAAAAAGTGATTGATGAAAAAGTTGCAGAAGCGCTGGCACTGGTCCGCATGTCGGATTTTGCAGACCGCAAGGTGCCGTCGCTTTCCGGCGGACAACAGCAGAGAATTGCCTTGGCGCGTGCGATTGCCGTCGATCCGCAGGTGCTTCTGCTGGATGAGCCGCTTTCGAACTTGGACGCGAAACTGCGTGACGAAATGCGCAGCGAGATTGCACGCATTTGCCGGGAACGCTCCCTGACCGCGATTTATGTGACGCATGACCGTCGCGAGGCGTTGAGCATGGGCGACCGGATCGCTCTGCTTGACCGGGGGGCGATTCAGCAGACCGGTTCGCCGGTGGAGCTCTATAAAAAGCCGCGTTCGCGTTTTGCCGCTTCATTTCTGGGGGATGTCAACCTGCTGGAAGGAGTGGTTGACGGCGTAGAGGATTCAATGCTGCGGATCAGATCGGAGATTGGAATGCTTTATTCTTCGCATGTTGAGCTGAAAAAAGGACGGACGGTTCTGATCCGCCCCGAAAATATCAGTGTGGGTGCCGCGGCGCCTTCCGTAAACCGTTTCGAGGCGGAATATCTGTCCGGGACTTTTCTCGGTGAACGCTGCGAACTCAAGTTCCGTACTGCGGACGGCTGGATTCTGGATGTGAACGAGGATTCCTCCGAACTGCGTGAGGCGGGGAAACGATATACATTGTCGGTTCTGCCGCAGAACATCATTCTTCTTGAGGATTGACGGACACGATGAAATACCGGATTATTTTTGCGATTCTGCTCCTGCTGGCTGTGCTGGCTCTGCCGTTTCTGCTGCGCAAGGACGCGGGCGGCGTCAAGACGAACTCCGATGATGCCGATACCGTGGTCATCATCAGCGCCCACAGCGAACCGATGAAGCATGAGCTTGAGCAGGGATTCCGCAAGTATTACAGGGAAAAATACGGACGCGATGTCGTGGTGGACTGGCGTTCTCCCGGCGGGACTTCGGACATTGTCCGTTATATCGCCGACCGCTTCGAGGCGGAGTTCCGGCATTACTGGAACAGCGATAAGTCCAATCCCGAATGGAATGCGCACATCGCTTCCTCCTACAGCAATCCGAAAGTCGATTCCGACATTCACGCGGATGCCGAAGCGAAACTTGCACGCAGGAAGTTCCTTGAGTCCGAAGTCGGAATCGGGATTGACCTGTTTGCGGGAGGCGGCACCTACGATCAGGGGAAGCAGGCGGCGCGCGGTTTTGCCGTGGACGGCGGGCTCCGGGAGCGCCATCCCGAATATTTCAAGCCGGACATGATTCCGCAGAGATTCGGCGGCGATGTGATTTATGACGCCCAGGGGCGTTATTACGGCGTGTGTCTTGCGAGTTTCGGCATCTGCTATAATGCGGACCGCCTGAAAGAGCTTGCCGCGCGTGGCGCGGTCCCCCCGAAACGCTGGAGCGATCTGGGCAGACCGGAATTTTTCAATACGGTGGTCACTGCCGACCCGACGAAATCCGGTTCCGCGAACAAGTGTTACGAGACGATTCTCCAGCAGGCGATGCATGAGGCGGTTCCCGCCGGTGTGAAACCGCTGCCGGAACATCTTGACAAGGGATGGGCGGACGGCGTGAACCTGATCAAGCGCATCATGGCGAATACCCGTACGATTACGGACAGCGCGGGCAAAGTCACGCGCGATGTTGCATCCGGTGCGGCGGCAGTCGGCATGGCGATTGACTTTTACGGCTTGACGGAACAGGAATGGAATGCGTTGCAGACGGGCGGGAAACCTGTGATCTTCTACGTCGCTCCTGAAGGGGGAACGGCGGTTTCCGCCGACCCGATTCAGCTTCTGCGCGGGGCGCCGAACAGGAAGGTCGCACATGCGTTTCTTGATTTCATGATCGGGCTCGAAGGACAGAAACTGCTGGATTTCAAGCTCGGGACTCCGGGAGGCCCTCAGAAATACGCTCTGCGCCGGTCTCCCGTCCGCATGGATCTTTATGAAGACAGATACAGGGATTTGCGCGCCGATCCCGATTACTATCCCTACAAATCCGGTCTTTCCTTCACCTACCATCCCGAATGGACCGGACGTTATTTCAGCATGATCCGTATTTTGATCCGCTGTCTGACGCTGGATGTGCAGGACGAGCTGCGTTATGCATGGCGCGAAATTATCAGGGCGGGCGGCCCGAAGGCTGTTCCGCAGGCGATGGCGGAATTCAACCGTTTGCCGTTTGCCTATCATGAGGCTGCCGCCGCCGCGGCATCGCTTCAGACTTCCGCCACACGTTCCGCCGTGGATGTTGCGGAGGTCTGCCGGAAATGGAGCGGGGACGCCCGGGCGCAGTATTTGAAGGCGGCGGCTCTTGCAAAGGAAGGAAAATAAATTATGAATACGAAACTTCCGAAGCTGTTG
>DXVA01000129.1:2992-10031 GCA_019408975.1 Lentisphaeria bacterium
CTGATCTGCGAAGTCTTCCGCAACCGCATTTACATGGAAGGGCTGCTGAATTCATTTCTGCTGGCGGTCGTGA
This sequence comes from Lentisphaeria bacterium, assembly GCA_019408975.1. Classification (GTDB taxonomy): domain Bacteria; phylum Verrucomicrobiota; class Lentisphaeria; order Victivallales; family UBA1829; genus UBA11452. The sequence goes on from DXVA01000129.1 coordinate 3,066, forward strand.
CGACCTTTCTTGTGTTTCTGATCTCCCTGCCGCTGGCTTTGATTTATGACAAGCTGGATTTTCCGGGGAAGGGCGTCTGCAATCTTGCAATGATGCTTCCGATGATCCTGCCGCCGTTCGTCGGCGCGCTCGGCTTCATGCAGATTCTCGGACATTACGGCGTGATCAATACGATTCTTGTCGATTTCGGTCTGGAACGGATTGACTTTCTCGGAGGAAACGGGCGTTTCTGGTCAATCTGTTTCATTGAGGCTCTGCACCTGTACCCGATTCTTTACCTGAATCTGGTGACGTCGCTCGGCAATATTGATCCGGCGATGAATGAGGCGGCGAAAAATCTGGGCGCCGGGCGCTGGTACCGGCTGCGCCGGATTACGATTCCGCTTCTGAAACCGGGAATTCTCGCCGGCGGAAGCATTGTCCTGATCTGGAGTTTCACGGAACTCGGGACTCCTTTGATGTTCGGCTACACGCGCACTACGGCGGTGCAGGTGTTCAACGGGATCACGGAGCTGGAGACGAATCCTCTGCCTTACACGCTGGTTGTCGTGATGCTGGGGCTGGCGCTGGTTATGTACCTGCTGTCCCGCCTTGCCCTTGCTTCAGGCGGAGCCGCTTCCGCGGTCAAGGGACACGCCTCCTCGTCCGCCGTTACAGCGCGCGGGTTCAGGAAAATTCTTGCCCCGCTGGCGTTCCTTGTTGTGACGCTTGCCGCCGTTTCGCCTCATATCGCACTGGTTCTGACTGCGATTTCCCGCAACTGGTACGGGACGGTCCTGCCGGAGCATCTGACGTTTCTGCATTTCGACAATGCGCTGTCGCATAAGATTGTCCTGCCGAGTATTGTGAACAGCCTCAAATATTCCTCGCTTGCGATGCTTTTCGCCCTGGCGGTGGGAATCCTGCTTTCCCTGATCGTTGTCCGCTGGCGTTTCCGCGGCGCTTTCATTCTGGATATCCTCGCCATGACGCCGCTTGCCGTTCCGGGAATCGTGATCGCGTTCGGGTACCTCGGCATGTCCGTGAAATATTCCTGGGCGCACGATCTCTTTAATCCTGTTGACAACCCTCTGCTTCTTCTGGCGGCGGCTTATGCGATCCGGCGCCTGCCGTATGTGGTGCGTTCCGTGACGGCGGGGCTGGAACAGACTCCCGAAGAACTGGAATTCGCCTCGCGCAATCTTGGCGCGAATGCGTTCCAGACCCTGCGGCGGGTGACGCTTCCCCTGATTACCGCGAATATCGTGGTCGGAGGGTTGTTCGCGTTCAGTTTCTCAATGCTGGAAGTTTCCGATTCCCTGATTCTGGCGCAGAAGGCGGAGTTCTTCCCGATCACGCGCGCAATCTTTGAACTTTCCCTGATTCTTGGTTCGGGACCGGTTACGGCATGTGCGTTCGGTGTCTGGACCATGGCATTCATGGCGGCGACGCTTGGCGCGGCGGGAATCCTGCTCGGGCGCAAGATCGGCGCCATTTTCCGTCTGTGAGACATTTCGCTGCAATGTTGAAAATGAAAACGCCGGATATGTTCTCCATGCCATATCCGGCGTTTATTTTGTTTTTTTCAGAGTGAAAATGCCGCTTTTTCCGTTTCCAGCATTTTGAAGAAATCGGCATTGGAAATCCTGCTCTCTTTCTGGCAGATTCCAAAGAGGCTGCATCCCTGCTTTTCCGGCAGCGCTTTCAGGGAATGCCTTCCGGTGTCATTTCAAGTTTTTTTCAGAAAAAATATGAAATATGGTTGATATATCAACTGTTTAGGTGTAAACTAAATAAAAAGGAGGATTTTTATCATGGCTGTTTCACATTTCAACCGTGATCTTGAGTTTGATGATCTGAATCATGAAGCTCTGATGGGTGTCTGGTGGACCGGAGTGCTTTTAAAAAAGCAGGCGAGGCGGTTTTTCCGTGACACGCTTGCTTCTGAAGCACAGTTCAACATCATGCTGCTTCTGAAATATGCGGAAGTTCCCTTGACGCAGAATGAACTCAGCAGCAGGCTGCTGGTGGATAAATCGAATGTCACCGGACTGGTGAACCGGATGGCGGCGGCGGGACTGCTGCGCCGTGTGCAGGTTCCGGATGACCGCCGGGCATATCACCTGAAACTGACTCCCGCAGGGTTGAAGCTGCTGAATCAGGTGGAGCAGCCTTACCGCGACGAGATCGCCGCAATCATGCAGGTCTTTTCCAACGGGGAAATGCGGATGCTGAACCGTCTGATGCGGCGTTTGCAGAAATCATTGGAGGAAAGAGAGGAAGATCATGGGTAAACTCTGGGTCAAAGTGCCTGAATCGGATGAGGAATTTCAGGCGATGTGGCAGTTGAATCATGAGGTTTTTGCCGGAGAGCTTGGACAGCACCCGAAGCATCCGGACTGTCGGCTTGTTGATAAATTCCACTACAAAAACCGTTACCGGATCGCATGGGACGGCAGTGCCGCCGCCGGAATGATCTGTGCGCATTTTGAGCCTCCGTTTTCAGCGGAAATGCGCTTCGGGCAGGTGATTGCCTCCCGGATCAGAAAGGGGAGAACGGCGGAGATCCGTCTGTTTACGGTCAGGCGGGAATACCGTTCCAGCACTCTGCCGGCAAGGCTTGCCGTGCCGCTTCTGCTGGAACTGAGATCACAGGGAATTGAAAATATCATTATTTCCGCAGTGGAGTCCCGCCGAAGATTATACTGCCGCCTCGGCTTTGTTACGCTCGGGGAAAGCGTGATGGATGGAGCGTCCCGGTTTTACCCGATGGCGGCTGAACTGGAATCTCTCTGCCGTCATTGCCAATGTGTTCTCAGGAGATATCAATGAGACGTTACTCTTTTGTACCGACTCTGCCTCGTCTCTTTCCCTCGGCGGAAAAGGCGATTCATTCCGCGATGGTTTCACACCGCAGTGTTGAGTTCGAGACTCTGGTTCATCGCACGGAGAATCATTTGCGTGCGCTCTGCGGCGATGACTCTTTCCGGGTGATCTTGGTTTCTGGTCCGGGGACCTTTGCAAATGAGCTGATGATCTGGAATTTCTGCTCCGGGCATCGGACCCTTGTCCTCTGCAACGGTGAATTCGGGTACCGTCTTGCCGCCGCGTGCCCGGAATGCATTGCGCAGGATTTCGGTTTCGCGCGGCATTGGGATGAGAGGCGGATTCTGGAACTGCTGGATTCAAGACCTGAAATTGACCGTATTATCGGCGTATGCTGTGAGACGAGTTCCGGCATGGTGAACGATATTGCCATGCTGAACCGAATCTGCGAGGCACGCGGAATCTGGTTCGCTCTGGATGCCGTCAGCGCTTTGGGGGTGGAGATCGGACTCTGTTCCCATCCTGCTCTGGCGATGGCGACGGGGAGCAGCGGAAAGGCGCTGGCGGGAGTGCCCGGCATCGCAATCCTGCTTTTGAATCCGCGTTTTCCGCGTTCTGCCTCTGAGAATCAGCCGAAAATCCTGCAGCTGGAGCCGCTGCTTACCGCCCGTGAGACGCCGGGGATGGTGCGCAATACCATGAGTTCGCTTCTGCTTGCGGCGCTGGAAGCCTCCTGCCGTTCGATTCTTGAATTGGGACAGGAACAGTACAGAAAGCGTCTCCTTGCTTTGAAAAATGCGATCATGGTTCGACTGGCTGAATCCGGCATGAAGGCTTTGGCGGGGAGCGACAGCCCGATTGTTACCGCGTTTCACCGTCCGGAGCCGGAAGTCTGGCGGAACTGGCTTCGTTCTCTGGATGAAAAAGGAGTGGAAATTTATCATCGTGTGTGCTATCTTGAACAACGGAATCTTTTTGAAATCGCCGCTATGGGCGACTGGCAGGAGGAATTTCACAGGATTCCTGATCTGTTGCAGTTATAACAAATGAAACAGAGGATGCTGAGCGGAGGAAAATGATGCGGAAGGAAATACGTCCGGTCTGGTTGCGATGGACAGCGTTTATGGAATTGCGGAGACTCTTGCCGGATATCTCGGAGTGAAAGTGAACATTGAATGCCTGAAATAATAAATTACGAATGATTCCTGAAAAACATTTGCAAAAAAGAATTGTCTGTCTATATTAATGAAAGTTCTGAGACCAAAGGGCATGGAGGTCCTGCGGCGGAAGATCATGCAATTGAAATCGTTCTGAACATTCAGGGTTCGTCCCGGGTGCAAGGCGGTGATAAAGACGGATCGTATTTACCATCCCTGTGTGCCTGTATTCGGAACACAGGGATTTTTTATTTGCTGCGAAAGGAGCTGGAATGGAAACGGAAACCAGAATCGCGCTGATCGGGATCATCGTGGAGAATCAGGAGATTACCGATGAGCTGAACCGGATTCTGCATGAATTCGGCGAATATATCGTCGGGCGCATGGGGATTCCCTACAAAAAACAGAAGGTCTGCATTATCAGCGTGATCGTGGATGCGCCGAACAACGTTATCAGTTCGCTTTCCGGAAAACTCGGAATGCTGGACGGCATCAGTGTGAAGACTGTATATTCTAAAAAATAACCAGAGAGACGGGGTGTGAAAATGAAGTATGATCCGAAATCTTCAAAAGCCGAGGAGTTCATCAATGATCAGGAAATCCGCGAGACTCTTGCGTATGCGGAGGCAAACAAAAATAATCGGGAGCTGATCGACCGGATTCTGGAGAAGGCGCGGGACTGCAAGGGGCTGAGCCATCGCGAGGCGCTGGTTCTGCTGGATTGCGATCTTGAGGATGAAAAGGAGAAGATTTTTGCGCTCGCCCGCGAAATCAAACAGAAATTCTACGGCAACCGCATCGTGATGTTTGCGCCGCTGTACCTTTCAAACTACTGTATCAACGGATGCACCTACTGTCCTTATCATCTGAAAAACAAGCACATCCGCCGCAAGAAACTTACGCAGGAGGAGATTGCGCGGGAAGTGATCGCGCTGCAGGACATGGGGCATAAACGTCTGGCTCTCGAAACAGGGGAGGACCCGGTTCACAATCCGATCGAATATGTTTTGGAAAGCATCAGGACGATCTATGGAATCAAGCATAAGAACGGTGCGATCCGCCGTGTCAATGTAAATATCGCGGCGACGACGGTCGAGAATTACCGCAAGCTCAAAGACGCGGGGATCGGAACCTATATCCTGTTTCAGGAGACCTACAACAAGAAGGCTTATGAAGAACTTCATCCGACCGGCCCGAAGCACGATTATGCGTATCATACCGAAGCGATGGATCGCGCCATGGACGGCGGAATTGACGACGTCGGGTGCGGCGTATTGTTCGGGCTGAATCTGTATCGCTATGATTTTGTGGGACTTCTGATGCACGCGGAGCATCTTGAAGCGGCAAAGGGTGTCGGGCCGCATACGATCAGCGTTCCGAGAATCCGTCCGGCGGACGATATCAACCCGGACACATTTTCCAATGCGATTTCCGATGAAATTTTTGAAAAGATCGTGGCTGTCCTGCGGATTGCTGTTCCCTATACGGGGATTATCATTTCCACCCGCGAGTCGCAGAAGGCGCGCGAACGGGTGCTCCGGCTCGGCGTCTCTCAGATCAGCGGAGGCTCCCGCACAAGTGTCGGCGGTTATGTGGAGGAGGAAAACGAAGAGGACAATTCCGCCCAGTTCGACGTCAGCGATACCCGTACGCTGGACCAGGTCGTGAACTGGCTTCTTTCTCTCGGTTATATTCCGAGTTTCTGTACCGCCTGTTACCGGGAAGGGCGTACGGGCGACCGTTTCATGAAGCTGGTGAAATCCGGTCAGATCGCGAACTGCTGTCAGCCGAATGCCCTGATGACTCTCAAGGAATATCTTGAGGATTATGCCTCGCCCGATACGCAGAAAAAGGGCGAGAAAGTGATTCAGGACGAAATCCCGCGCATTGCCAATGACAAGGTGCGTGCGATTGCCGTCGAGCATCTGAAAGAGCTCCATGACGGCAAGCGTGATTTCCGTTTTTGAGCTCTGTCCCGCCGGAGTTTTTCCGGCGGTGATTTTTTGAAGTTCCCGCTTGCAATTTCATGAAATGCTGTTATGTTAATGAATACTAACTTGGAGAGGTTCATGAAGTTGACCGCCAGACAGCAGGAAATTATTGATATCGCCCTTGAACTGATTGCGGAACAGGGAATACAGAATCTGACGATTAAAAATATCGCCGCGGCGCTGAAAATCACGGAACCGGCGATCTACCGCCATTTCGACAGCAAATTTGCGATTCTGGATGCCCTGCTGGACAGCTTCGACCACGATTCGGTTTCCGTTCAGGAGGAATCCGCGGCAGTTCGGCGTTCCCCGCTGGATCATATTGAAGCTTTTGTGCTGGATCGTTACCGGAGAGTGAAAGAATGTCCTCATTTGGCGAAAGTGATGTTTTCCGGGGAACTTTTTCTGTTTGATGAACGTCTATCCGGAAAGATGCTTGCCATGATGCATCGGCACAAGGCATGGATTTGTGCTTTGATCGAGAAAGGGCAGGCGAGGGGGGAAATACGCGATGATATCTCTCCGCGCTCCATGTGCCGCATGGTTTTCGGCCCTCTGCGCCTTCTGATCTACCAGTGGGGAATGAGCGGTTATCGTTTCGATCTTCTTGCAGAGGGTTTGGAACTTTGGCAGGATCTCAGGAAAATGTTGAGAAAATGATTTTTTTGATTTGAATGTTAGTGAATATTAACTAATAAAAATAAGCTGTTTCCGTTCATGGGGAGCGGGACGGCATGAAAAAACAAACAACGAGGGGAGAATCCGATTATGGACGCGAAAATGTTCTGTTTTCAGTGCGAGGAAACCTGTGCGAACAAAGGATGCACGATCAGGGGAATGTGCGGCAAGGAGCCGGAAACAGCCAATTCGATGGACCGTCTGATCGCCGAATTGAAGCGGCTGGCTGTTGCTCTGGAAAACAAGGGGATGAAACCGGATGCCGGAACGGGAACTTTTATGATGCAGGCGATGTTTGCCACGATTACCAATGCCAACTTCGATACGCCTCGGAT
>DXVA01000129.1:10041-11430 GCA_019408975.1 Lentisphaeria bacterium
GAACGGACTGCAAAAATTGATCCGTCCGTACCGTTGCCGCCGGTTGGAGTGCTTGCGGAGAAAAATGAGGATATCCGTTCCCTGAAAGAACTTCTGACGTACGGCTTGAAAGGTATCTGCGCCTACGCCGATCATGCCGCAGTGCTTGATTTCAAGGATGAAACCGTCGATGCGTTTCTTGTCCGCGCGCTTGCCGCGCTGACCAGGGAACTTTCTGCGGAGGAGCTTACCGCGCTGGTTCTGGAATGCGGCAATACAGCTGCTGCCGCGATGGCGCTCCTCGACAAAGCGAATACCGCGACATTCGGCAAACCGGAGATCACAAAAGTGAAAACGGGGGTCGGAAAGAATCCCGGCATCCTGATTTCCGGTCATGACCTGCTGGATCTGAAGGAGCTGCTGGAACAGACAGCCGGAACGGGAATTGATGTTTATACGCATGGGGAAATGCTGCCTGCGCACTATTATCCTTTCTTCAGAAAATATCCGAACCTTGTCGGAAATTACGGCGGTTCCTGGTATATGCAGAACAAGGAATTCGGCCCGTTCAACGGCCCGATTCTCATGACGACGAACTGCATCATACCCGTTCAGGACGCCTATAAGAACCGTATTTTCACGACAGGCGTAGTCGGTTATCCGGGGGTGAAGCATATTCCCGCGCGTAAGAAGGACGGACATAAGGATTTTTCGGAGATCATTGCCCTGGCAAAGACCTGTAAGGCGCCGGAACAGCTGGATGACCTGACGATCGTCGGCGGATTTGCACATGATCAGGTGCTTGCACTTGCCGATAAGATCGTGGATGCCGTCAAGTCCGGCGCAATCAAACGGTTTATCGTCATGGCGGGCTGTGACGGCCGCTATAAGAAACGCGAATATTTTACGCAGGTTGCCGAGAAACTGCCGAAAGATACTGTGATCCTGACTGCCGGCTGTGCGAAATACCGTTACAACAAACTGAACCTCGGAGACATCGGCGGCATTCCGCGTGTGCTGGATGCGGGACAGTGCAACGACTCTTATTCGCTGGCGGTGATCGCGCTCAAACTGAAAGAGGTTTTCGGGCTTGCCGATGTGAACGATCTGCCGCTGTCGTTTGATATTGCGTGGTATGAACAGAAGGCGGTTATCGTCCTGCTTGCCCTGCTTGCGCTTGGATTCAAGAATATCCGCCTCGGCCCGACGCTGCCCGGATTCCTTTCTCCCGGAGTTGCCGGAGTCCTGGTCAGGAATTTCGGAATCAGGGGAACGACGGAACCGGATGCCGACATCAGGGATATGGTCGGATAAGATTTCGGGTTGAACACTACCGGCGGGATGTGCAATCGCCATTGATGCATATCCCGCCGTTTTTGCCTTCCTGTGGCACTATGATAATGCGTATTG
>DXVA01000013.1 GCA_019408975.1 Lentisphaeria bacterium
GCGTGGAATTCGCTTCCCATATGGACGGAACGAAGTTTTTCCTCGGACCCGTGGAGTCGGCTGCGATCCAGCGTGCGCTCGGTTCCGATATCGTGATGGCGTTTGACGAATGCACTCACTACCCGTGTACGCACGAAGAAGCCGAAAAATCGCTGGAAATCACACTCCGCTGGGAGGAAATTTCGCGCCGCCAGCCGCTCAGAGATGGACAGCAGATGTTTGGCATCGTGCAAGGTTCCGTCTTTCAGGATTTGCGTGAAAAATCCGCGAAAATCCTTTCCGAAATGGATTTCAACGGTTATGCGATCGGCGGGGTCAGCGTGGGCGAAAGCGAGGAGGAGATGATCAAGGCGATGGACTGGACCACGCATCTGCTTCCGGAACATAAGCCGCGTTATCTGATGGGCGTCGGCACACCGCGCCAGATCTATGAAGGCGTCAAACGCGGAATCGATATGTTCGACTGCGTCATGCCGACAAGACTGGCACGCCACGGCACCGCGTTCGTCACGGGCGGAGGAACGATTCCCGTCAAGGCGGCGAAATACCGCGAGGACTTCACTCCGGTCGATGAAAACTGTTCCTGCTATGCCTGCCGGAATTTCACGAAAGCCTATATCCGCCATCTGCTGAATGTCAATGAAATCCTCGGAGTGCGTCTGCTTTCCATCCATAACATCGCATACTTCATGGAGCTGATGAAGTCGATCCGCGAGTCGATTGCAGACGGCACCTTCCTTCAATTCGGAGAGACTCTGCGATGAATGTCAACCTGCATCATCTTGAGCTTTTTTACTATACTGCCAGGGCAAAAGGGATCAGCAATGCCGTGAAGATCATTCCCTACGGCATTCAGCAGCCCGCAATCAGCCAGCAGCTGATGAAGCTCGAAGAGGAAGCGGGAACCAGGCTGTTCGAGCGCAAACCGTTTGCGCTGACTCCTGCGGGAGAACGGCTTTACCGTTTTCTTTCGCATTTTTTCGAGGGCATAGAAGATGAACTGGCGATGTTGAAGGAGGATGCGCCGATCCGTTTCCGGATTGCGTGCCCTTCCATCATCAGCGCAAAATATCTGCCGAGGCTGATCGGGGAACTGACGGCGAAATTTCCGAAACTGCGCCCGAATGTCTTTGAAGCGGACGGCGTTCAATGTCTTGCGCGCCTGAACGAAAAAAAGGTCGATGTCGCCATTACATTTTCCGTGCAGTACAAGTCCAAGTCTCTGGAAATCACGAATCTGGCAAAGTTTCCGATGGCGCTGGTCGTACCCGCCGGACACCGTTTTGCGCGGAAAGGATTCTGGCCGAAATCGGATTTCGCCTCGGAGCGCTGGATTGCGATTCAGGAAAACAGCGGCGGCACGATGGAACTGCTCGCCGGGCTCTCGCAGTTCGGGATCACACCGCAGTTTTCCGTCTCGACCAACTCCATTGAAGCGGCTTTGGATTACGTGGAAATGGGACTCGGAATCGCATTGATGGCACATCCGCCGCAGAGCCTCACAAAAGACCGGAAAGTAGTTGTCCTTCCGCAGGAGGAACTCTTCGGCTCGCTTTACCTCTCCATTGCGTGGCAGACGGATACGAAAATGGAACGTTCCATTTTGAACTGCACCGCCGCAACCGCCAAAAAACTTGCACGGCAGATTTTATAAGATGAGTTCCGATGCGTCTTTTTTCGTAATCCTTCCTCTCAGCCGGACACAGAAAGAATACTCAATCCGTCGTTCGGCAAAGGCATCCAGACTCACTTTGAAGGTTTCGCCCGCCGGCGCTGCGGAGGTTGTGATCCCATATTTCACATCATATTCGGAGGCGCAGAATTTCATAGAAAAGAATTCATTATGGCTGGAACGCGCCCTGCGGAAACTCGCAAACACTCCTGCGGCGCCCCGCAAGGCGGAACCGGAATATTATCCGGCACACTTCAATCTGCGTTTTTCCGGCAGAAATCTTCCACTCTCCTATGAATGGAAAGACGTCTGCTGGGTCGGTGTCAGGGAAACCGGCGACAGCCTGCTTGTCACCGGTGCTGTTCTGAATGCGGAACAGGTCCATCAGGCACTCCGCGATTACCTTCTGCGGCGTGCTCACGAGCTTCTGGAACCTCTCATGAAACAGACCTCCGCCGAATGCGGCATCCCATACAAAGAGGTAACTTTCCGCCTTCAGCAGCGTCGCTGGGGAAGCTGTTCCGGCAGGAAGCATATCTCATTGAATGCCTTGCTGCTTTTCTTCCCGCCGGAATACGCGCGTTACGTAATGATCCATGAGCTCTGCCATACACGGGAGATGAATCATTCCGCAAACTTCTGGCGTCTCGTCGCGACCTTTTGCCGCGACTATAAATACCTCCGTTCCGCCCTGAACAGGGAATCCTCCGGCATCATCCCCCCGATCCTGATGCGGAAAAGCTGAGCCGTCCTTACAGGAGAACACCATAAATGCAATAGGACTGAATGACAGGAGCATCTGCTTTTATTTATTGTTCTGCGGCTTAAGTATTCCATAATGATACGTCATAGTTCCGATGTGCAGATTCTCTATTTGCCTGACTGCCTCCGGCACAACTTTCACTCTCGTCAAGTCGCCGTAAACATCACAGTAAAAGATGCGGCATCCGCGGAAGGCGTTCCAGTCTGTCAGTCCAGTGTTATAAAACTTGACCGTATTGATTCGCCCCATTGCTTTTACGGCAGAAATATCTTTCAGATTGCGGCACTGGAAGATAGTAATGGAAGACAGTTGCAGGCTGCGGAAAGCATTGAGATCTTTCAGCGTATCGCAATCCTGAAATTCAATGCTTCTTAAACTCCTGAAATTCGACAGGTCGGGCAAAGACAAGTCCGGACATGCGGAAAAACTTAAAGAATATAGTTTTTCCGCATTGAGTTTTTCAAAAAGACCGGACGGCATCCGGCATTTCTCCAGGCTCAATAGAAAAATATCCAAATGAGGGGGAAACTGTAAATCGCGGCAGTTGTCCAGAGTCAGTGCGGCGGTCACACGGTCAATCGCCGATGCATTGGTAAAACCGGAAGCATTACGGATTCGCAGAGCGCTTAATGCTGAAAAGCGCTTCAGTAAAGTCCAATCGAAAGGTTCATTCTGCAGACGAATATCCAGATTGCCTATTTTTAAAGTATCAGGAATTTTCATGACCTCATCCATTCGCCAGTTATCAACATAAAACCCGTTAAAATGAATACACTTCTGCACACGCGGCACATAATAGGAATCAAAGGAAATGGGAGTATTGCCGATCTTGACCAGACGAAGATAGGCGTTCGGAATATCCAGAAATGGAGTTAAATTTCCTCCGGGCAGATAGCAATGCAGAAAAATTGGTTCCTGCTGCTTGTTGTTTTCAATAAGATGAATCAGCGGTTTGATCTGATACCGTCCATTCGGCGGCAACTGATTGAAGTGGACAGTTACATACAATGCTTTTCGGTGGTAAATATCGACAATAACCGAATTTTCCGGCATATTATTATTGTTCTGCAAAGCCGCAGCCAAACGTTTTGCAGGTTCACCGTGACAGCAGGACTGCGGCAAAAACAGAAAGACAGTAAAAACAAATAGCAGACACAAAAAAAGAAATTTCATTTTATCCCCATGGCAAGTACGATATAGTATCATATCACGTACAGGGCTGTTTTCAAGTAACGGACTTTACTGATGCGAAGTAAAAGATTCTTTTATGAAGAGCGCTCTCTAAAGAGACCTTTACATTTTATATTCTTAACAGTTTTTGAAAAATGTTCAAAATCGAATCAGGTTTTCGATTCAAACATTCCCAACACAGACGGCGGTACAATTATACCCTGTTTCCGCTTCCTGTGCCAATGAATATATCAAATGAGAGATCAATCATTCCGGCTTATGGAAGAACTGCATTTTTACGTAAAAGTACGAACAAATCATCTAAATGAGGAACTGGTCGGGGCAGTGAGATTCGAACTCACGACCTTCTGCTCCCAAAGCAGACGCGCTACCAACTGCGCTATGCCCCGGACGGGTCTCATTAAGATAACGCTCTTTTCCGAAAAAAAAAGTCCGGAAGAGACTTTTTCCTCAGAAAAATGCAAAAGAAAAATTTGGCTGCTTGATTATTTTGAGAAATATTAATTTTGAGACCATTTTCCGGCATATTCGGGCAAATACAGATAAAATAGTACAAATACGTATGGTTTTTTCAAAAAAGTTATTTATAATAATATATGTAAAAGCAAACTCATTTCAGAATTCTTTAATCTTGGAGGCAAAAAAGAACAGGGCAGGAACGTCTTCCAGAAGAATCATGCCGATTGTATAAAAGTAAGTTTGACGCATAGGAAGCCTGACGGTTGAAATAGATTCAAACCTTCTGAATTTATTCTATAAAGATAAACGATAGAAAGAATCACACTTATGAAACTTGCACTTACCGTTCTGTCTTGTGCCCCTGCAACACTCGGATGTTTGGCAGACGGCATAATTTTTCATGAGACCTTTGAATCTCCGAATTCCATATGTTTCAGCGGACAAGGAACAATTGATACGGCAGACGGCTACAAAACTCCTGGTGCCCTGCATGTTGTCGACGACAGTAAAACCACTGTATGCCAGGCGGTGAGCAAATCCATTATCCCGGTATCTGCCGCCGCTTACCGTCTTTCCGGGCAGGTGAAAACCAATAATGCCGTCACTTCACGCTCCACAATTTCTCTGGGCTTTTTCAATTCCGAAGACCAGCTGCTCGGAGTTGCCTGCGATCAGTCAACAGTCAGTGCCGAATGGGTCAGACTTGAAACAACGATCTGCACAAAAGATATTCCCGAAGAAACGGCTTACATGCGTATTATCCTGGAACCTGCCGCAGGAGATGCCGTTGAAACGGGAAGTGCCTGGTTTGATGACATACGGCTGGAAGCAATTGCAGAAGTAAAAGAACCAATTCCTCCACCCAGTCCGGAGGAGGAGGATTTGACCGGCACGATGTTTTATATCGACAGCTCCTGCTCGAATATGAACAAAATGGAACTGCCGCTCGAACTGACCGATGGAAATCCTTTGACCTCCTGGCGCGCTCATGAAAAGGATACCGCACCGGCGCTGGAACTAAGTTGGGGGCAGGCAAGACGTCCCGGGCGTCTAGTCTTTCTTCCTGCGGGTGAAATGCCGGAAACATTGCGCATCGCTGTGTTTGACGACCGCTCCATGCAATTCGGAAAAGCAGAGGTTCTTCCTGTAAAGGAGATTGGGGCTTATTACCGGCAGCTTGACCTGTCACAGCTGCCTGAAACACGAAAACTGATGTTGTATTTTCCCGACCCGGAACATTCCGCAATCGCGGAGATGCGTTTCTATGCACAGCGTCCTCCGAAAGAGAACTGGAACGGTTTCTGGATCTGGTATACAAAAGAGGCGGAACCCCATATCTACCGTTCTTTCCGGCGCAAGTTCACCATTTCCGGTCCGGTAAAACACGCATGGCTTCAGGGAAAAGGCGATGATGAATTATGGTTTTATGTCAATGGCAGGGAAACCGCCGGGCACGATATTACCCCTTTGATACGGCAGGGAGAAAATATTCTGGCAGCTGATGTCCGCAATCATCGTTACGCGGGCGGTCTGTTAGCAGAACTGGATATTCTTTATGCTGACGGACGAACGGAAAAAATCGTTTCCGACCGCAGCTGGCGTTCAGCATATAAACCGAAAGAGTCCACTGCATACCGGGCACTGAAATTTGATGACAGCAGCTGGGAACCGGCACTGGAAATCGTCCGTCCACCGTATGGAATATGGGGAGAAGTGCCCTATACCATGTATACCGGGAAACAGCAGATACGGCTGGAACAGACAGCCTTTCCAGAAAGACTTGCAGCAGGAACGGATTTCTCCTTGCAGTTGAAACTGACGCCGGAAGAAAAACTCCGGTATCCGACTCCCGTATGGCTGCGAGTCGTTCGCGAGGGACAGCTTTTCCTGGAAGTGCGGCTTGATGACGGGAAATGTCTTGCTGATTGCGATGCAGGGGAAACAACAACCCTGAAAGCTGTCCTGCCGGTCAACGCATTCTGGCCGGATGGTGAATATGAGTTTTCCCTTTATCTTCCATTTACGGAATTGACGGGTGCGGCAGCCGCACGCAGGGTGCACATAGTAAACCGGCGCCGGCCGAAACCCGTATGCTCAGAAGTGCGGCAGGGAAAAGGAAACATGCCGACATGGATGGTTAACGGCGAAGCGATGTGGAATATCTTTTATACAGTCCCGTATGCAGCCGGCTACCCGATGCAGACCACAATGATTCGGGCTTTTCACAAAGCGGGAGGGCGTGTGGCCCGTATCCTGGCCAATATGACAATCACAGACGACAATGAAGTCGGTTTTGCGGCAATTGACGCACAGGCAGGAAGAGTTCTGGCGGACAGTCCGGAAACCTTCCTGGTTCTATGTTTCTATATGGATCGCGGCATTGTCAACAACTTCTTTCAGCAGAAATATCCGGAAGAGCTGGCGGTGTTTGACAATGGTGTCCGCTTCAATAAACCTTCTCTGGCCTCCGAACGCTGGCACACCGTAGCGGGAAATGCTGTAAGAGAACTGGTGCGGCATGTCCGCTCCAGTCCATACGCCGACCGAGTTGTCGCATATATTCCCTGCGGCGGAGAAGAAGGGCAATGGCTGCATCACTGGGGCGGCAGCGATCCCGGAAAACCGGGAACCTTCAGCGATTACAGCGTCCCGATGGTGCGTTATTTCCGCAATTGGCTCAGCAGAAAATACGGCAGTGATGAAATGCTGCAGAAAGCCTGGGGAAATCCCCACGTCACGCTGAATACGGCGATGATTCCGAGCCGTGAAGAGCGTATCGCCCCCAGAACCGGAATGTTCCGCGACCCGCAGCTTCACCGGAATGCAATTGATTACGGAGAGGCGTTGTCACAATGTATCAATGACAATCTGAAATTGTATGCCGGAATCATCAAGGATGAAACGAAACGGGAATCACTGGTGGGATATTTCTATGGACATCTTGCCGATGTCGGGGATGGTTATATTGCGGAACAGGCGGGTTATGTGAACCAGCAGCCTTTGCTGGAATGTCCCGATATTGATTTCTTTTGCGGACCGGTGGAATATCGCTGGTGGTTCCGTGATCTCGGGGGAGTTGCCAGTTTCGACTACCCAACGCCTTCCATGCTGCGGCTGCACAATAAACTGTGGATTCAGGAAGATGATCTGAGAACCCATCTGTATCCCAGGGAATATGCATATTCAATCAGGCGCCCGGAGGAAAGTGTCCAGGTACTGGCGAGGGAATTTGCCAAAGCCTTGACCGGTGGAGCATTGATGTACCTGCATGAATTCGGAACGGATCAGCGCAATTGGTTCGATGATGTAACTTATCTGACAGAGTTGAAAAAGCTGCAAGCTCTCGGCGATTATGCAGTCAAACACAATTCTCTGGCGCCGGTCAGTGAAATCGCAGTGATTGCCAGTGACAAAACCTTTCACTATATCCGGCAGGAAAAGCGTTACGTATTTACGGATCAGGCGGGAACACGGGGATTTTTCCAGCGTGCGGGCATCGGCCGGATCGGAGCGCCGTTTGAGGAATATTTAGTCGACGCATTTCTTGATGACGCAATGCCGGACTACAAATTCTACATTTTCCTGAATGTCTTCTGCCTGACCCCGGATGAACGTGAGGCAATTCAGCGCAAACTGGCTGGAAACGGCGCCACGGCATTATGGTTTTATGCACCCGGCTATATTGACGGAACAACGCAGGATTTGAAACATATCCGGAAACTGACTGGACTGGAACTGGATATCATCCATAGCCCCAGAGACACCAGAATGAGTCTGACCCCTGATAATTCCCTGCTTCCGGATTTTAACGCATCGTTCGGCATGTTCGACGAAGACCGGCAGGAACCGATTTTCGTCGTGCGTGATGACAAAGCGGAAACACTGGCGCGCCTGAACTTATCCCAAGAGGTCGGGATGGCATGTAAAAAACAGGAAAACGGTGTTACGCACTATTATGCCGCGTTTCCAATGCTGCCGCCTCAAATTCTGCGTGCGATAGCACAGAAAGCCGGGGTTCATATTTACCTGGACCGTTATGATGCAGTTTACGTCTGCGAAAACTATTTGGCAATTCATACCAATCGTGACGCCGGCGAACGGATCATTACTTTGCCACAAAACACTGCTGTAACTCAAATATATCCGGAAATAAAAAATTTTGGAAAGGAGACCAGTATTCGTTTCACATCTGCCCGCCCCCAAACCCGAATTTATCGACTCAATTAAATTTATAATAACAGAAAGGCAAGGAAATGCAGAATGTTTTCAGTTTGATGGAGCTCCTTATGAGAAGAAGTTGTAAAATTGGTATTTCATTCCGGCAGCAGGACAGGGCAAAACGTTCCCATTCCCCTGATCTTACTTCTTCTTTCTTCATTCAATTGTTGAATTGTTCGATTGTTCGATTGTTCAAATGTTTCCCGGTGCCCTGTTCCTCTGTTCTTGCTTCGAGGGTGAAAATGAGAATTTTCACTCTTATAGAGCTCCTCGTTGTAATTGCTATAATAGCAATTCTGGCATCCATGCTTCTTCCCGCATTGAATAAAGCGCGTGCAATGGCCCAGAATGCAAAATGTCTTAATAATTTGAAAACCATCGGCTCTGCCCAGGCAATGTATTCCGGAGATTTTGACGATTATATCATACTGGGCAACCATCCATGGAAAGGCGGGGACAATATGCACTGGACTACCGGGTGGCATAATGTGCTGGCAGGCAGAGCCCCGGTTTGTAATGCAACAACCAATTACGGCGTTGCTTATTTCGATCAGAATACTTCGAAAAACAGCAGCCAGAACTCTACCTTTGTCTGTCCAAGTGAAAAGAAACCCATCAATGGCATGATTGTAGGAGGCGCAGCTTACTATGCGACTCATTACGCAATCAACTGCTGTCTGGTATGGAGTAATGAGTCCGACGGTTATCTGACAGGATGGACAGCATCAGGCGGCGGAGCAAAACGCGCCACACAGGTAAAGTCACCTTCACAAGCCATTTTCTGTGCAGACAGTCTGGCGTATGATTATGCCATCGCGCGGGATTACCGCTGGTTTTCCTACCGCCACGGTGCAGGAGATGGCAGGACATGGCCTGATTCCTCTTCCACTGTAGCTCTGGCACGCGGAAAAGCGAACGCCCTGCTGTTCGACGGTCATGCCGAGGGACTTCAAGCACAAAAATTCATTTCCGGGGCCATTACTTGCAAAACCGGTGTTGAATGACATATTTTTATCGAATCAGGAGTTATTATGTGGAAAAAGACGATAATTGCCGTATTGTGCAGCTGGATCGGAGGAGCCTATGCCGCCGAAGAAAATACTTCGGGACTGGTCGGGCGGACTGAAACCGTAGTGGAAGCAGGAAAAACTGCTCCCAACGGATATGTTTATTATACCAGCAATCCGGAAAACTACACAGGATTCATCAGTTACGTAGGTTCCAGCGAAGGCCTGCTGGGGCTCCGTGCGGAAAAACAGGACAACGGTTACGGTTCATGGGAACTGCGCCCCCCCGTAAAACTGCCGCCAGGAGGCCCCTATCAGGCAAGCGTCAGTGTCCGGCATTCGGCATTTGTCCCCGGACAGCATATCGGCATTGAAATATTCAGTTTTGATGCAAAAGGCAAACCAACGGTGCTGACCCATATTCTGCATAACAACCAGATCATTGGGCAGTGGCATACAATCGCAGGGGAATTTACTGTTCCCGAAAATTCGGTATCCATCCGGGTAAGGCTGGATTTGACCAGTCCGGGAGAAGTTTTTTTCAAGGAACTCCGCGTCGGTACCCCGCGCACAGGAACAAAACCAAGTGTTGCCGTGGGGGAACAGCCGATTGACTGGTGTTCCGGATGGATGCCTGCTCCGGGTGCGGTAGCATCTGCGGAAATGCCGGTTGCTACCCGGACAGTGGACGGCACGGAAGTCCGCCAAACCCTCCCCTGCCTGTTTCAAAAGATAGGCAAGGTCGCACATTTTCTTGTCAACGGAGAAGCTGGAACTGTTCGTGCCATGAGCTGGGAAACGAATCTTGAACAGCCGCGACGGCTGGAAAAGGTCTCGTATTATACAATCCGCTATCGGGCACGGGGAGTATTGCGAATGGCTCCGGTTGCAGGCGTTGTCCAACTGAAAGGTACCGATGCGGCGTCCAATGCGATAACGTTGGATCTGCTGAATACAGCCACGGCATTCGATGACGGCGAATTTCATTCCGTGACGGGGCGGATTCCAAAAGGCATGACGGCTACGGCGCTGCAGGTAAATCTGAAGACCAATTTTTCTCAGGCATCTCTGGAAATTGCAGATCTGCAATTTACTTCAGAACTGCCTTTGACCGCCGATGCCGGACCATTTCCGGAAACGGGGTTCGACGCTATTCCTCTGAACGGTTTGTTCAATACTTCATTGAAGGAGCTTTACCGCAGCGGGTTGGATAAGCATGCAATCCTGCAGG
This sequence comes from Lentisphaeria bacterium, assembly GCA_019408975.1. Taxonomy (GTDB): domain Bacteria; phylum Verrucomicrobiota; class Lentisphaeria; order Victivallales; family UBA1829; genus UBA11452. The sequence continues at coordinate 10,542 of DXVA01000013.1, forward strand.
ATGCCCTGCCGGCATTTTCTTCCTCGGAAATCCGATGGGCGGGAATCCCGTTCCGAGTAGGTACCTCCGGTAATAATCTGGTCAAACCGCCCTTTGATGACAGTGCCAATCGGAAAACGTTTCCTTTCCTCGGGGAAACCGGCACTCGCAAAAATATCGCGCCGCAATCTCGTCACGACCGGATTGTAATTCCCGTTGGAAAAACAGCCAGGGAAGCTTATCTGCTGCTGTTCGGCATCAATAATCCGTCCCAGCGCCGCTATGCCTCCCCCAACCGGCCGTTACGTCTTGACGATATGGAAAACTTTCATATTGAACTGCATTATGCCGACGGAACCAGAGAAACTGCATTTCCTTATTCAGTGGAAAACCGCGCTTTCTATATTTCCGCCCGCACAGCGGGGGCGTATGCCGTGGCATTGAATCCCGACAGGGAACTGCGTGAACTAATTCTGCATTTTCCATCTTATTCGATTGATTTTTATCCCGCAGCCCTGACATTGGCGCAGAATGGCCGTCTGCTTGATGCTTTCCGCAATCCGGAACCGGCGGTTGAACTGGCACCAGTCATCCCGAAAGAACAAAAAGCGGAGATCGTCTGGCGTGACGGACAACTTGCCATTGGAGAATACCATTTCGACCTGCGGCAGGGTTTTGCCATCGCAAGCATTCCCGGCGGCAGCCTGCATCCCGCATCCGGAATTCTGGTCAAATCCGGCAATGACTGGTTTACCGGGCGCAGCTTTCAAGTCGACGATGTGCGAATCACCGGTAATACGGTTGAAATTGATCTGCGGGGAAATACCGACGGCATCCGCAACCTGCAACTTGCGCTTCGGCTGCGTCCGGGAAAGACAGGTGACCTGATTTGGAGCGGGATGATACGAAACAACGGTGCTGCCGCAGCAACGGTGCTGGCAACCGCCGGAGCGATTCAGGATTTGAAAATCGGGAATCCTGCTGAAGATATGGTATTTTTCCCGCGTTTCCGCGCCGAGGTTTCGGCAGCCAATGCGACCTACCGGGCAGCTTATGGTCAGGAATTCATGCACATGTTTTTCGACTTCTACAACCCGAAACAAAAACGCGGACTGATGGTGCTGTGCGATAATCGCGATCATGCAAAAAATGAATACCGCGCCTCGAAACGCGCTTCCGGTTTGTCCGGGGCAGTCAATTTGCAGGAGTTGTTTTCCCGTCTTGCACCGGGGCAAAGCCGGAATCTGCCGGAAATACGCTGGCAGCCTCATGAAGGGGACTGGCATTCGGCAATGGCGATTTACCGGAAGTTTCTGGACAGTTTTTACCGCCCGGTCAAAGCGCAGAACAAACCGTTCTTCAGAAATACTCTGGTGAACACCTGTTATCACACAACGAATACATTGGCATGGCGCTTTTACAAGGTGCCTCCGATTCTTGCCAAAGACAAATCAAAATACTATATCGACGAGGTTGTCGATTTTGAGACATCGCACCTTGGGCGCAAACCGGACTTCGTTCATCTGTGGTGGTCATACAGCGATGATGAAGATCGTTTCCAATACGGCAACTGGTCCAGTGAACCATATTACCGTCAGTCGGGAGGACTGAAAAAATTCCGGGAGGCAATTCGGTATTTTCAGGAAAAAAAAGGAATCCCGATCTCATTGTATACGGTCAGCGACCGATGCATGAACAAGGATATGCCAACGAACTTCCCTCTGAAGGAAGCGGCATTGACCTATTATCCGGATGGTACGCCTCTGGCTAATGCGAACGAAACTTATACATGCCTGAATTATGATCGCTGGGTCGATTTTGCCGTGGCGGATCTGAGCAGGCTGATGCGGGATACCGGAGCAAAAATCCTGTATTCCGATGTGATCAGTTCTTTCAATAACTCAAAATGCTACAATCCCAGGCATGGACATGAGGTTCCTTCCAACTCGATCAAGGGCGACATCAAATTCATGAGCCGTCTTCGGGAAGCCCTCCCTGACGATGTCGCATTGTGGACTGAATACGGTCAGCCGGACTCTGCTTCAATGTACAGCGATGGTTTCATTTCCTATTATTTCATGGAATTGAATGAATTTTTCGCTCCGGTATATGACATTGACGACAGGCGGAACGAGACGGGATTCGAGGCGCCGTTTACGGCGGTGCGCTATCTGCTGCCGAATTACAAACTCTTCGGACTGCCCGGTGGAATCGAAGCAGGCAATAAACCGTCGCAGGTGGACTATATCTTCTTCAATGGAGAAGTATTTCATGAAGACACCTGGTTCCTGCATGAAAGCAATGTGCGTAAACGCAACAACCGGGCACTGTCAATCAAGGATCGTTACCGGGATTGCTTCCTTACAGCGAATCCGGAACCTCGAGTGCCGACTCGAATGGGCAATGTCTATGCAAACCGTTTTCCCGGCGACGGACGAACAGTATGGACGCTGCTGAACGCCTCTCCGATGAGCCGCTGCGGTGAAGTGTTGGCAATTCCGCACGAGGAAGGTGCTGTATACCGGGATTTATGGAACGGCAAGGTGCTTTCTCCTGAAATCCGTGACGGACATGCGATCATTGTCGTGCCGCTTGCCCCGCAGGGACTTGGCGCCGTTTCTCAGGAAAAACAGAACAGTCCCGGCGTGAAGACTCTGTCTCCGCAGAATATGCGCCGGGCAGAAAAAATATAGATTTGAAAATGAACTTGATCAACACCATGAGAGGTTGAAAACATGCGTTATTTTATCGGCGGGCCGGGGCAGAAGTTCTGCCGCAGAGAATTTGAGACCGGCCCGGATACAGGCCCTGTGACGATCGCGGTGACTGCGGACGCGCACTCCTACGTCAACGCCTACTGCCAGAAACTCCGGAGTGACGGCAATGACGGCACCTGGCTGATGGGAGGCAGTTTTATCAAATATCATCTTTTTCTGGACGGAAAAAGACTGGGGATCGGCCCGTTCCGGGGCATTCGCAGCGGCGAACGGGTCGAACACGTGTTTCCGGCAGGAAAACTTGCTCCCGGAAGACATGCCGTTGCATGTCTCATACGTGCGGAACAACTGGGAGTTGCCGTTGAAATCCGGGCAAATGGGCAGGTAATAGCAGATTCCGCGTCCGCCTTCCGACAATGCAGTGCCAATGATTTTCTGGCTCCGGTATGCTGGACACATCCTGAAATCAGCAGTTACTTCAAAGGAGACATTGGGCCGGGAGAATTATTTGAACATTTTCAGGGGGAATTTGAACCGGATGGCTGGCTGAATGCCGGATTCGACGATTCCTCCTGGGAAGAGTGCCGCCCAGCGCAATGGGAAGGAATTCCGGAAAACGCGGAATGGAACTATCAGATCGAACAGGATTGCCCGGAACGCATCGTCACACTGGGCAATGGTTCATTTCTCATTGACTTCGGACGGGAAGCAATCGCGCAGATTGAAATGACCGTGCCGGAACCGGCTTATGTTGAATTACGCCTGGGAGAGGAATTGCTGAACGATAAGTGCGTCAGGTTTCAGCTAAGAGCCGATACCTGCTACCAGGAATTATGGCATTTTGCACGTTCGGGGCAGACATTGTCGCATTTCGGCGTCCGGTCATTCCGCTATGCGGAGGTGCATGGTTTTCCGGGAGAACTGAACCGGGAAAACTTCCGGCGCCGGGTGATTCATGCACCGTTCCAGTCCGGGGCAGTTCATTTTGTTTCCAGCAGCCCGGAACTGAACCGTATCTGGGATTTATGCCGTTATACGGTGAAGGCAACGGCAATGGATCTCTATACGGATTGTTTTACACGGGAACGAATCTGTTACGAAGCAGACGCCTATGTGAACATGCTTGCCAACTTTGCGGTCGACAGCGCAGCTCCGGCTGCCCGGCGCAGTGTGGGTTACATGATCACTCATCCAACCTGGCCATGTGAATGGATGCAGATGATGATTCCGGTATTTTATGAATACTACATGCATACAGCCGATGCGGAGATGATCCGTGCAAACTGGGAAGACTTGATACGGAAGGCATCGTATCTCCATCTGCTGGAGAACGGACTGGTAAAGCGTTTTCCTCTTGAAATTATTGTCGACTGGCCGGCAGAACTGCGCGACGGGTGTGAAATAGACGCAGATTATGTGGCAATTCCGCATTTCCTTCTGTATGGCAATCTGCGTAAACTGGCATTTCTGGCAAAGGAAATCGGCAAAGAAGATTGCTTTACTTCAGCTGCGGATGCCATGCTCCCTGTAATCCGTTCGGCATTCTGGAATCCGGAACGGCGTTTATTCGTCGATCACCGGGGAAGCCGCCACTCCTCCCTGCATACCAATGTCTGGGCATTGTGGAATCAAGTGGCATCCCGGGAAGACAGTGAAAACATTGTCGACTTTATCGTCTCCAAAGGAATGGCATGCGGCGTCTGCAATGCCCAATATGTGCTGGATGTCCTGTTTGAATACGGACATGCAGAACAGGCTCTCGCACTTTTACTTGACGACGGCCCGCATTCGTGGCGCAATATGCTGAATATGGGAGCCACCATCACCACAGAGGCATGGAACTGCAAGCAAAAAGCGAACATGAGCTGGGCACATCCCTGGGGAGCCTCGCCCGCACATGCGATTGTCAGACATTTGTGCGGACTCAAATCGGCGCTTCCCGGATGGAAACAATATCATCTGAATCCGAAAGCGCCCGGCGGAATTCAATTTACCCTTGATTATACTTTGCCGAACGGGCATAAAATACATTATTCAACAATCCATCCGGAAACAAAAGGCGGTGAATAGATGAATACACAGACCATGATGGCGGCAACAGCCAGGACGGAGTTGACGAATCCGCATCCCGAAGGAAAAGTACTGGATCCGCTCTATGCCAGAGTACTGGTTTTACAGGCAGACGGTCACACTGTCGTCTTTGTAACCATAGATGTTACAGCAATCGGCGGGCGTGCCATCAGCGACGGCATCCTGCCGGATGGCGGCGAAGAGCTGGTTCCGGCTCTGCGGGAATATCTGCAGCAGAAATGGAACATTCCGGCAGAAGGAGTGGTTGTCAACGCCTCTCACACTCACCCTGCCGGACAGTTGCTCTGCGACGACACGGAACAGTTGCGCCGGATTACCGTTGCCTGCAATGAGGCTTTGGGACGCCTGGTTCCTGCACGTATCGGTTTCGGAAAAGCAAAACTCCCCCCCGTGGCAATGAACCGTAATCTGAAGTTGAAAGAAGGAAAAGACTATGCCATTCGCCACACAAATCCGACTCCGGCAGATTGCCGGGTTGAAGCAGTGCGCCCAATCGACAATGAAATCGGATTGATTCGTGTGGATCGTGCTGACGGCACCCCTCTGGCACTGGTATACAATTTTGGATGTCACCCGCTGTTCGGGGACAGTTATGGCAGTTTGACTGCAAATTTCCCCGGAGAAATCTCAATGACACTGGAACAATTGCTGGGAGATGGAGTAACGGCATTCTTTCTGCAGGGGTGCGCCGGGGATGTCATTGATCGCGGATTCAAGGATTTCCTGCATCCGCGCGATGTCAAAACGCCGGCGAAACTGATCGCGCTGCAGATCATTCCGGCTGCTGCGGCAATAGAAACAACCTCCGAGGCAATCATCCGGTGTGCAGTTGCGACATTGCAGCTCCCGCGCCGCACTGATATCACGGAAAAAACGACCGGTCTGCGCCGAAGGCAGCAGGAACTGCTGGAGCAGTTACACTATTGTCCGCTCAACTTTAAAAATTTCCTGCTCCTGCTCCTGCATTATCGTTTGGAACCTGATTATCCGTTGACGGATGCTTTTCAATATTTACAGGCAGACGCGGATGGCAATGACGGATGGCGGGAAATGGATCGCCTGAACAGAATGAATCTGGAAAAATATCTCCGCAATATCGCTGCAATGGAAGAACTGTCGCAAATTCAGGACGATCTGGCAACTTTGGAAAAACACCAGCGGCTCAATGCAGCCAGCGGTGAAACGACAATCGCCACAGAAATTCAGGTCATCAGAATCAACAATGCCGTACTTGCAACCAGCGCTGCAGAATTGCTCACCCGGATCGGTTTGAATCTGAAGAAAATGAGTCCTTTTTCTTCGACTCTGGTAGCAGGCTATACCAATGGTTATCTACATTATGGACCGCCTGCAGCATTATATGACAGAGGAGGATATGAGGTTACAGAATGCCTCCTGGGGCGGGAATGGCAGCAACTGTTTGAATCTGCCGCTGCTCAACTGTTCAAACAGGTCTGTGATCAGACGAAATAGAATAGAAAATTCCCGTGAAAACTATCGTAAGGAGCTCCATAAGTGGGAAAATATAGTCGAACGCTTTTTTGCAAATGAACTACCTCCGCGGCAAACAGCGGGGGTATCGAAAAGTCAAACCAATGTAAAGAACTTTAGAGGACATCCTCTGAGTTCTTTTAACGGGAATCGGCAGATATTATGCTTTCTGAAACTAAACCGGAACTCGCACTCTTTCAAATGCAAATAATTTGAAAATCTTATTGATCGTATTACGGCTGACACCTGTCAGTTCCGCTATTTTACTCGCTTCCATATCGCGAGTAAAATAGCGAACGGTCTCTCTTGTTTTCACTTAGGAATGCGTGAACGTCTTATGTATTTATTAATCACTTGACATCAGCAGCTTAAACATAAAATTCTTCAAGCTGAAGCTGTCTTGAACCTCTGTTTATCCGGTGCCCGTTCAGCGATTCAGCAACTTTTTCAGATATGCAAAACTGATGATTGCACTTTCAAAAGCTGGTCGTCTGCAAACGTCCTGTTCATAAATAAGCCATTCACAATTTGTTGTCTCCGCTGCCGCTATACAGGCTGCAAGATCAATGCTGCCGTTTCCGAGTTCAGTGAAAGAACCGTCATCACGATCCATATCTTTCAGGTGCAGCTGCGGAAGGCGACCGGCATACTTCCGGATGTATTTTACCGGATCTTCCCCGCCTTTTGCGACCCAATAGACATCCAATTCGGACATTACCCTGCGTGGATCTGTATGGGAAAAAATGTAATCAAGCGCATATCCGCCTTCAAACTGCACAAATTCTGCGGCATGATTATGATACGTAAATGTAAATCCGTTCCGGGCGGCGGTTTCTCCGGCTTTTACACAAAGTGCAGTGACATCCGGTGTAACTTTTGTGAAATCTCCACCATAACTGAATGTGATATAATGAATTCCAAGTGCTTTTGCATATTCGAGAGACTGCGGTTGTTCCTCCGATGCGAAATCCTCCCAGGAAAGATGTAAACCGCATGCATGCAAACCAATCTCTTTCAGAAATGCAGCAAGTTCATCAGGCGCCATTCCTCCATATAAGGCAACAAACTCCACACCGTCATAACCAAGTTTCACCAGATCACGGCAAACACCTTTGAAATCCTGTTCCAATGCTTCACGAATCGTGTACATCTGGATAGCGGTCTTCCAATTTTTCATTTTCTCCTCCATTCAATTTTGCTGCATCCGCTTTATCTGGATAACAGCAATATTTCCAAAAAAACAAACAATAAAAAAGAAATCAAGCAGAAACAACTTGATTTTTTCTATCGCCTTTTTATAGTATATAAGGATTCTTTCTTTTGTAAATATTCCAATCTTGCTAAAAGTAGTTGAACCTTGCGATTCTCGCGGAGCAACACCATGGAACGGGAAAAAATCATTGAAAAATTGAAATCCGGGACTTTTGATTTCTGCCTGCATTATCCCGACAAAAAAATTCATTCTACGCAAATTGATGAAAAAACCGCTGTACACAAGCATTCCTTCCGGGAAATGCTTTTCGTTATTGAAGGAAAAAGTCAATTTGTATTGAACGGCAGGCAATATGATTTATCGGAGGGCAGCGTTGCCCTGATCGATTCCTGGATTCCGCATAGCTTCGGATATACTGAATCCGATCACAATCTTACTCATCTATGGTTTTATTTTCTTGACAACGGGCTGAATGCGCGATGGTGCAATGTGAGTCTTCATGGGCAATATACCTTTGCCGGTATTATCATGCCGCTGCCGTCTCACGTTTATACACTTTTCATTTCTCGTTGGAATGAACTTAAAAAACAGCAGGAAATCACCCCGGAGCTGGAAGCATTCTACCTGCGGACACCCTTTCTCTGCATTCTGGAAGAGTTGCTGTTCCTGATGACTCCGAAGGAGAAAGTCACACCCGATTTACCTGATATCGTGCACTCTGTCAGGCTTTACATAGAATCACAGAATGCACGTGACTGCTCTCTTGAGCATCTGGAAAAAGTTTTCGGGTACAACCGGTTCTATCTGGCTCACCGCTTTCGTGAAGTTATGGGATTTTCCGTGGGAACTTATATCAATCAGGTGCGTCTTGCATTCACGGGAAACGCCATTGCGAAAGGCCTCAAACAAAAGGAAATAGCCTATGAACTGGGATTCTCTTCTTCCGCGGCATTCTGGAAATGGTATCAGAAAAACAAGAAATAACATCCTCACAGTCTTACCTTATCAGTCTTTTGAAAAAGAAAACGCAAGATTGGAATTGTTTTGACAAGATTGGAATATTTACATTTTGCCTTTTCCGGATATAATCTATAATACAGAAGCAGATATTCTGCAATCAGATGAAAGGATGAACGGCAATGGCAAATCTGGCACTTCTCGGAGGAAGGAAAATCGTATCGGAAAAGGAATCTCTTACTGTCCCCGCATGGCCGCCATGCGATGAAAGGACGGCAGAGCGTCTGAAAGAAGTTTATATGAGCGGCGAATGGTCGTTCAACAGTCCGGCGGAGCAGCAGTTTGAGCAGGAGTTCGCCGCATATCACGGGGCAAAATATGCGGTATTCATGGCTAACGGCACCACAACGCTGGAATGTTCCCTCACGGCACTGGGATGCGGCGCCGGCGATGAAGTAATTGTCCCTGCACTGACCTGGATGGCAACGGCGCTTGCTGCAACTTATGCTGGTGCAGTCCCTGTTTTCGTTGATATCGAACCGGCAACACTCTGCATGAATCCGGCAAAAATAGAGGCAGCAATCACTCCGAGAACCAAGGCGATTATCCCCGTTCACGCATACGGCTCTACTGCAGATCTGGAAAAAATCCTTGCCATTGCGGACAAACACGGTATCCCTGTAATTGAAGACTGTGCGCACATGCAGGGCGGATTCTGGAACGGCAGAGGGGTAGGAAGCTGGGGAAAAGTCGGTTCATTCAGCTTCCAGCAAAGCAAAACCATGGCTTCCGGCGAAGGCGGAATCTGCATTACGAATGATAAGGAACTTGCCGATAAGATTTATCTGCTGAAACACATCGGTTATGCCCGCGGGCTCAAACAGGGACAGGGAATCAAGGCGCCGGAGGGAATGATCTGCCACAATTACCGGTCAACAGCATTTCAGGCGGTAATCCTCTCCGAACAGTTGAAAAGCCTGCGGGAACGGATTGCCATCTACGGCACACATGCCAGAATACTGGCTGATGCAGTCGCAGATATTCCCGGAATCCGTATTCAGGCGCCCGGACGTCTGGCTGATCCGCAGGGGTATTATTCCTTCCACTACATCTTCGACGGAGAGGAATACAAAGACATTTCAAAAGAGGTCATTGACGAAGCATGCGCAGCGGAAGGTTTTTCCATCGGAAACGGAACGCATGGACCGGTTTACAGGCATCCGCTTTTCAATCTGAAACGTGAAAAAGGGCAATATCGCTTTGCAGAAGGAAATTCCTGTCCCGTCTGCGAAACGATTTTCCCCAAAACGCTTGGAATTGCACATCCTGCGCTTACTAAAAGAAAAACGGTTGAAACGATCGGCGCGATTGTGCGCAAAGTCGCTTCCAACACGGATGAACTCCGGAAATATCAAAAAACAAAATAAACAGGAGGAATCAATGCTGCAATCGCCAGGAAAAACTCAATCCGGAAGTGGTATGGAAAACAGAGCACATTTCTCTCTTTCCGGTTTTTCCACTATATTTTTCCCGATACAGAAAAATCTGATTTTCACTCTTATCGAGCTCCTCATCGTGATTGCGATCATCGCGATTCTTGCGGCAATGCTTCTGCCTGCACTGGGTAAGGCGCGAGAAGCGGCGCAGGGAAGCAAATGTATGAACAACTTGAAACAGATCGGGTTGGCAACGACAATGTACCTCAATGACTGGAACGACTATTTTCCGGGAAGAGGTGAATGGTCCATGGGGCAATACTACTGGACCAACCGGATTTATTCCTATTTGAGATTGCGTTCAAAACAAGGAAACAATGGAACTGATATCATCGACAAGGACAGTTCCTGTCCGGTTTTCGTTTGTCCTTCCAGCAAACCCGAACAAAAGTTCACTGACTTCACCCATTATTCCAATGACACCAGTGCAATGTTCGGCAAAGACGGACTCAGCTATTCAGTCAATCAGCGTCTGGCACTGCCTTACAAACAGGACGGCACCGTCGATGCCGCTTCCGGTGGATTCAGTCACGGGAACAAAATGAGTATTCTGAAAAGACCTTCTCAGACGATATGGACCGGAGAAATCGACAGTGGTTCCAATACGAGGCTCTGGCTGGACTATACGGAACACAATACGATCAACTATCAGCACAATAAAAAAGTCAATCTTGGTTATGCAGACGGAAGCGCTGGGGCAAAAAAACCTTTCATCACGTGCAATGAAACCACACACCCAAACTTCCTCCAGTGGTCTCCATACTGATTTATCAACCATTTAATTCAAGGATAAAAAATGCAAATTCACAAAATCATCTCGACAATGTCCATGCTGCTCATCGGCTGCACGGTGGCACATGGTGCCGGTATCGCACCAGGTCAAACAGAATTTTCCAAAGGAGTCTACAAGGTTTCGAAGGACATCACTTTCGAACAGCCCGTGACATTTGCAGAAGGCGCGGTGCTGGATATTGCAGCGGGCGCCACCGTCACCTTCAAAGGGGCGTTTTCCGCCGGGAAGGGACAGGTTTTTGCAGGTGAAGGCAATGTTGCCGGCCTGCATAAACTTACACCGGAATGGTTCGGTGCAAAAGGCGATGGAAAAACCGATGACACCGCTGCGATACAGAAAGCACTCAATACCTTTAAGGACGCAGGCATCCAGTATGGCGGGGTAAAAGGCTGCGATGTGCTTCTGCTGCGGGGCACATATCTGGTAAAATCCCTGAATGCCGATACCACCAATTTGAACATTCATTCGGAAAACGCATGGCTGATTGCCTCTCCTGAAGGCAAACATCCATATCTGATCCGTTTCACGAAACAGTTCTGTTCAGTAACCGGTTATCTGAATGTCGAAGGCAATTACAATCTGGGATATGACTGTGTCATCAATGTGAATACACGCCATTTCCGTGCGGACAACGTCACTGTCTGGCGCGCGAAGCTGCCCTGGCGTTTCGGCAATACGGAATGGGCGGAAAAGCCCTCACCGCTGCAGATAGAACTTGGAGACAGCGAAAACACCATGAGCGGCTGTTCCACCGTTCACTGCATTCGCGGCGTCGAACTGGTCGGAACTGAAACCATCGCGGTCTTCAACAATTCTCTGATCTACTCCTATCCCTGGACGCTTCCCAACGGCGATCCGCGGAAAGCGGCATGGGAAGCCGAGGATGCCACACTGGTCCGCTGTATTGGTTCCATGGTCTACTTTACAGGCAGCAAACTGTGCAATTTCACTCCGGCTTACCCGATTGTCGAAGTCCAGCCGTTGAAAAACACCAACCGCCAATATTACAGCAAATACGGCGGAGCATTCCTCTTCAATACGCATATCGAAGGGGGAAACTTCTTCAAAGCCGCCAACCCGAAGCGGATTCGCACGCAGAGCTGGAAGGGAGTGCCGGTGGAACAACAGTCCATCAGCCTGAGCTTGATCTCCTGCGGAGGTTATGTTTCCGGCGCAGCCGTTCCGATCAATACCGATCCGCTCTTTACCGGCACAATCGTAGTTCAAAACTGCAATTTCTATACCGATATTCTCGGCGGAGCTGAATATGAATCCACGATCTTCGCGAAACTAGGCAATCCCGCTGCCCCGATCAAAGTCGATAATCTCAGTTTGCGCAACAACTATATCAACGGGCTCGGCGCTATCATCGGAGGAATGGCGCTGTTCGAAGACCGTCTGATCTTTGACGGACGCCGGAGTTCCCAGCAGGTCACTCAGGATGGCACACGTCTGGTGTTCAGCGCTCCGGCGGTTACGGCAGATACCCCGCATTTTGCGAACTGCTACAACAGCAAGGATGGAAAATTCACCGTACCCGTTGGTGGTCTTGACAATGTCCGGATTACAGCCGGCATTCATTACGCAGACGGGAAATGGGATGACCGGAGCCGGATTACCGTATTGAAAAACGGTTCTCCCGTCCACATCGGCAGTGTCACCGGTCCGGCAGGATCGGTCAGCGTAACTCTGCCGCGCCTGGAAAAGGGCGATGTAATTCAGGTGGAAGCCAGAAGCCAGAATGCAAAACGGACTCTGGCACCTGACAGCGGAATGAACATGTTTCAGATTGTCGCAAGCAGATATTGAACTCAGTCCGGTGAATATATGAGAATGTAGTATACTCCGCAGAACGGGGAAAGAATATTCCGGGACTTCCCCCGTTCCGCATCATTTTGAACATGAAAGATATGAAGGAAAAAAGTATGAAACATTCAGCATTGCCGTCTGTTATAGCCAATGGCATCCGGGACCCGCGGGTCCGGCGTTATATCGCACCGCTGCGGATTGTTTCTGCCACAGGAGATATCCGGGAAGCGGAACGCCTGACCGGAAGCTGCGAAATACAAAGCTATGCCCACCGCGGCATGTCGGTTTGCCGAATGGCGCCGGGAGCTGAGATCATACTTGATTTCGGGTGTGAACTGCCCGGCGGCATCCGGATTGTCACCGCACCGAACGAAACGTTTATGTCAAAAGTCAGACTGACTTTCGGGGAATCCGTATCCGAAGCGCTCGGGACACCGAATAATGACCATGCTGTCCATCAGACGGAATTGTTGCTTCCGCCCACCGGCATGACGGAGTACGGCAATACGGGCTTCCGATTCATCCGGCTGGAAGTCCCGGAAGATGCGGAACGGCCTCTTGAACTGATCTCTGTATTCGCCGTGGCATTGTTCCGGGATCTTGAATATGCCGGCTGGTTTCACAGCAGTGACGAACGCCTCAACCGGATTTGGAAAACCGGAGCCTATACCGTCCATGCGAATATGCAGGACTACCTTTATGACGGCATAAAACGTGACCGGATGGTCTGGCTGGGTGACGCTTATCCAGAGACCCGCACCATACTTGCAGTCTTCAATGACACGGAATGTGTAGAAAATACACTTGACTTCTCCATAAGCCACACCCCGCGTGGAGCCTGGCTCAATGAAACCAGCTCTTATGCGGCGTGGTGGGTAATCTGTCAGTTTGAATGGTTCTGGCGCCGCGGCCGTTTTGAATATCTGCTGCGGCAGCACTCTGCACTGCGTGACATATTGCATCAGCTGGCAGCCTGCATTGATGAAAACGGAAACGAGCGTCTGCCTGAAACTCGTTTCCTTGACTGGCCAAGCAGGAACGACCCGGCTGCAACCCACGCCGGACTGCAGGGATTGCTTGCCTGGTGTTTTAAGTGCGGGCAAATACTGGCTGTTTTTCTGCAGGATGAAGCGCTGGCGGAATTGTGTGCCCTGACAAGAAAAAAACTGTTGCTTGCCCCTGTTCCTCAAACGGAAAACAAAAGCGCCGCGGCTATGCTGACTCTCGGGAATGTTCCTGTGGACTGGACGCGGCAAGTTCTGCAGGACAAACCGGAACGGGGCATCAGCACCTTTTACGGATATTTTGTTCTGGAGGCACGCGCACGCTATGGCGATTTAACCGGCGCCCTTCATCTGATCCGACGTTACTGGGGGAGTATGATGGACTACGGGGCAACCACATTCTGGGAGGACTTTGATCTGGACTGGACTCAAAATGCTTCCGGAATCGATGAACTGCCTCAGGCTGACCGTCATGATTTACATGCGGATTTCGGGAAATACTGTTACCAGGGCCTCCGTCACAGCCTGTGTCATGGATGGGCTGGAGGTCCTGCTGCCTTTCTGAGCGAGCATCTCCTCGGCGTCAGACCGCTGGCGCCGGGATTCCGGCGTATTGAAATTTCGCCGCAATTCAGCGGACTGGAAGAACTTTCCGGTTCGGTTCCTACTCCTTACGGTCCCGTCCGGATTGAGGGGACACCGGATGACTGGCGCTGGGAGGCTCCGGACGGGATTGAAGTTGTCACTGTTTCCGGAATTGCGGAGCGGCGGAATTCCCGAATCCGGGGAAAAGGCGGAAGTGTACCAAATCATATATAAAAATCTATGCAAAATTTATGATGATGCGGTTTCGCTGTTATGACAGGCATTCTCAAACAAACAAGGAAATATAAAATGGAAGATCTGACTTTTTTTGACGTGAATTGCCGAATCGGCACTCCGATGTGCGGGGGACTGGATTTTGCCCCCGACGCAGGAAAACTATTGGAAAAGCTGAACTATGCCGGAGTCGAGAAGGCGGTTGTCAGTCACGTCAACACTGCCTCCGGAGGCGCTGTTCTGGGAAATCGATTCGTAAGCCGGGCAATGCGGGAGGATCGGGAACAGCGCTTTGTCGGCTGCTGGTGTATCCTGCCGGACTGCCTGCAGGAGGAGATTCCGCCGGGAGAAGAACTTTGCAAGGCGATGCGCAGCAATCGCATCGGGCTGGTGGAAATCTGTCCGTTTTCACATCATTGGGTACCGCACAGAATGGCGGCAGGGCGTCAGTTCGACCTGCTTGCAGAACACAAGATTGTCATCAAGACCAGTGTTCAGGAAATCGGCGGTTGGAACGAATTCTACCGTCTTGTCGAATCTTTTCCGCGCAACCGTTTTCTGATCACCAATACTCATTTATGGGGATGTGACCGTTATATCAGACCCTTGTTTGAGAATACCGATCAGGTGTTTCTGGAACTATCCGAATATTGGGTTGCTGAAGGAATTGCCCGGCTGGTTGATCTTTACGGTGCCGAACGGCTGCTTTACGGTTCGGGATATCCGTTCTGGACGCATGTCTCTCAAATGATGAACATCAAACATGCACAGATTTCTGAAGATGATCAGAAAAAAATCGCGGCAGGAAACCTGGAACGACTGTTAAAGGAGACGGAATTATGAGCACAGATCAATTTTTCATGTCCAGTAAGCTGGCGCGCGCATTTTGGGAACAGGAATCTGTCCAGGAATGTCCAATATACGATATGCACGGCCATATGGGGGAACATAACGCGATCACATTTCCGGTGGCTGCAACGGAAAAAATGGCAGCACATTTAAAACGCATCAATGCCAAACTGGTATTTTGTCACCATTGGGCGCTGTTCACACCGGAGCTGACCAATGCCGACTGTTATGAAATTGCCAGGCGGCATAAAGAACTTTTCCGAATCTATCTCGCAGTCAATCCTCATTATCCGGATGTGATGCGGCATGATATGGCGATGTATGACACATGGAAACCGCTGGCTGTCGGATTCAAGATACTGCCTGATTATCATCAGGTCAAAGTATCCGATCCGCGTTATGCCCCGGTGTTGGAGCGGGCCGATGATGAAAAAGCGCTTGTACTGTTCCATACATGGGGCGGAAGCATATTCGACGGTCCGGATGAATTGCGGAAAGTCGTAAAAAAATACCGGAATATCCGCTATGTCATCGGACATTCATTCTGCGGGATGTGGGAAGAAGCCACGCAATTGGTCAGGGATTTTCCGGAGAACGTTTATCTGGAACTGACCAGTATTCCCGGAAGAGCCGGAGTGATAGAAAAACTCGTGCGGAAAGCCGGTTCCGAGCGGATTCTTTTCGGCACCGATCTCCCGTGGTTCGATGAATATCAGGCGGTCGGAGGAATTGTCGGAGCGGGAATTTCCGATGATGACATGCACAACATCCTGCATCGCAATGCACAGAATCTGATTCCCGGATTTTAGAAGATACCGCGTTCAGTCACGGGGAATCACATTGGTGTTTTGCAGTTAAAATCCGCAGAGAATACCGCCGGGCGTCACCTGCACAGGCAAATGAATCATTATAAGTAAAGAGATCAGAAAAAGGAGTCAGAAATCATGAAAGGAACCTTCCGCTTCTCATTCGGGCCATGGAACATTCACGAAGGAGCCGATCCGTTCGGTCCTGCGGTACGTGCAACAATTCCATTCAACAGAAAGCTTGCCGCTTACAAGGAACTGGGGTTCGACGGCATACAATTCCATGATGACGATGCTGTTCCTGAAATGGAAAAATTGAGTCCGCAACAGATCGTTCGCGAGGCTCAGACACTGAAGAAGACGCTTGACGATCATGGTTTGATACCGGAATTCGTCGCGCCGCGCATGTGGTTTGCCCCGGAAACCATCGACGGCGGTTATACAAGCAACTGTTCCAGGTGTCGCGCTTATGCATTGGAACGCACCAAACGAACGATTGATATTGCCAACGCGCTCGGAACACATAATATTGTCTTATGGCTTGCACGTGAGGGCACCTATATCCGTGAAGCAAAAGACCCGGTAACTGCAACAGAACGTATCGCGGAAGCTCTTCAAGCCATGCTGGATTATGATAAAAACATTCGTATCATGATTGAGTCCAAACCCAACGAACCCATGGATCACGCCTACATCCCGACCATTGGACATGCCATTGCAATGGGGCTCATGACAAATGCTCCGGAACGCGTGGGTTGCCTGATAGAATCTGCACATGCCCTGCTCGCAAATCTGTCGCCGTCGGATGAAATGGGATTTGCCCTCGCACACAAAAAGCTCTGGAGCGTACATCTGAACGATCAGAATGGACTGAAGTTTGATCAGGATCTTACTTTTGGCGCGGTAGACCCGCGTCGTGCTCTGAACCAGGTCCGTGTATTGGACAAACATGGATTCGGCAATAATGGTGAATGGATTGGACTGGATGTGAAGGTAATGCGCACCCAAAAGGAAGGAACCGATCTGAAACATCTGGAATACAGCCGGAAAATTTTCCTGAGACTGCTTGAAATTTCCCGCTCGCTGGATGATGGCATAATTGACAGCCTTGTCACAAAACGCGACTACGAAGAACTGAACTACTATATCCTCAATGCCATGTTGAAAGGTTAAAAAATGCATCGAAAACTCAGAATGGGAATGGTCGGAGGCGGTCCCGGTGCATTCATCGGTGAAGTGCACCGGATTGCGGCGCGCCTGGATGGAAAAATTGAACTGGTATGCGGTGTATTCAGCACCGATCCGGAAAAAAACCGTTCCATGGCGGGAAAACTTTTTCTGCCGGAGGAAAAATGCTATCCGGACTATAAGACGATGTTCCGCGAAGAAAGCCGCCTGCCGGAAGGCGAACGCATGGATTTTGTTGCGATTACCGTACCGAATGCCATGCATTTCAAAATTGCAGCGGCAGCTCTGGAACATGGCTTTCACGTAGTATGTGAAAAACCGATGACCTTGAATTTGAAAGAGGCACTTTTACTGCGGGAAAAAGTCCGCAGCAGCGGCTTGCTCTTTGCTTTGATGCACAACTATTCCGCTTATCCGATGATCCGGCAGATGCGGCAGATGATTGCGGACGGAAAACTGGGGAGTCTCCGCAAGGTTGTCGCCAGTTATGAACTCGGCTGGCTTGCAGCTCCCAACGCAGGAAAACAGGCAAGCTGGCGTGTCAACCCGCAGATGTCCGGAATTGCAGCG
>DXVA01000130.1 GCA_019408975.1 Lentisphaeria bacterium
TTTTGATTTTCGCGTTTATATTACTTCACGTATCATCAATAAAGGCGGTTTTGCAAATGGGAATGGAAGGCATCAACGAAATTTCAAATCTGGTCATTCAGGGCTGGGGATATGCGAAAAATGTCGTGGAATTCGCAATCATCACCGTGATGATCTATTTTGTCCTCTACTTCCTGCGCGGGACCCGTGCCGTGAGCGTGCTCGCCGGCATTATCATGATCCTGCTGTTTACGACTTTCCTGAGCCTTACGCTGAATCTGGAAGTGTTCGGCTGGCTTCTGGAAAACCTCTGGACCGTTTTCTCCACGGCAATGATCGTGATTTTCCAGCCGGAACTCCGGCGCGCATTTGCGCAGCTCGGCAGCCATATCGGGCGGCATAAGAAGATTGAACAGAAAGAGGCGATCGAGGAGATCGTGAGCGCCGTGATGCAGATGTCGTTCCGCCGCTGCGGCGCACTGATCATTTTCGAGCGCCAGATCGGTATGGCGGCGATCATCAACAGCGCCGTTGCCCTGGAAACCAAGATCAACTCTCTGCTGGTGCAGTCCATCTTCTATCCGAATTCGCCGCTGCATGACGGAGCCGTGATTGTGCGGCAGGGCATCATCGCCGCCGCACACGCGATTCTGCCGCTTTCGCAGGATGAGACCGGTACCCGCGACTTCGGTACCCGCCATCGTGCCGCGATCGGCGTGACGGAGGAGACGGATGCGGTTGCCGTGGTCGTTTCCGAGGAGACGGGCACCATCAGTGTGGCTTACCGCGGGCGCCTGATCCGCAATTTGTCCGAGACGGACCTTCTGGCTTTCCTGAAGAAGATGCTGATTGATCCGAAGCAGGTCAGTTCGATTTACGAGAAGTTCAGCGATCTGGATGATCAGAAGACTCTTGCATTGAGTTCCGTGGATGACGAGGAGGATCACGATGTCATCAAGTAGAAATTTCTGGCGACGGGTATGGGACAGGGTTCCGATGTTTTTCAAAGAGAACATCGGGAGGAAGCTTGCCGCCCTGTTTCTTTCCACGCTGATTTACGGATCGGTCAAAAACAAGGTCGATTCCCATGTCTATATCAAGGACGTGCCGGTGCGGATCACTATGCCGGACAATCTGGTTCTGATGGACGACGCGCCGCGTTTTGTGACGGTCAGGCTGAACGGCAGCAAGATGGTGACGCAGGGATTGACGGAGAATGACATTTCCATTGATGTGAGGGTGATTCCCGCTCACTACAAAAGCGGCTCGAATATTTACCCTCTTACGATTTCCCTGCGGGACATCAAGACTCCGTTCGGCACGAGCCCCGTTTCCGTTTCGCCGAGCAAATTCAATCTTGCCGTCAACCCGCTGGTGAGCAAAATGGTCGAGGTGACTCCGGATTTTGAATCCAAACCCGGACTGCCGTCCGGCTATGCCATCGGCAAAGTTTCGCTGAACCCGAAAATGGTCAGGATTGAAGGGGCGTCGTCGATATTGCGGGGGATCACTGACATCAAGACCAAACCGATTCCCCTGGGAGGCATTACGCAGAACTTCGACTACATGGTGGATCTGGCTCTGGACAAAAGCCAGGCGTTGACGGTCAGTCCGCTGACCGTGATGGCGCAGGTCGAAGTGATACGTTCCCACGAACAGCGGCGCTTTTCGGCGGTGCCGGTTCGTGTGCTGGCTTCTTCGACGGACAGGACGAATCTTGAATATGAAATTGTCTCATCGCCGAATGTCGAGATCACGGTCAGCGGTTTGAAGAACCTGATCGAAACGATGCGCAAAGATGATTTGAAGCCGTATGTCGATATTTCCCGGTTCGATAAGCCGGGGCTTTATAATGTTTCAGTGAAATGCTGGTCCGACCGTGACGGCGTGAACATCCGGAGCATTTACCCGGAGTCCATCAGCGTCAAAATTGAAAAAGCGGCGGCAAAATAAACGACAGGAGTTTTTTAGATATGAGCGACAACGAAACTGCTCCCGCATCCAATTTCATTCATGAGATGATCGACGGGGAGATCAAGACAGGAAAATCCGACGGCAGGATCGTAACCCGTTTCCCGCCGGAACCGAATGGATATCTCCATATCGGCCATGCCAAGTCGATCTGCCTGAACTACGGCACCGCGCAGAAATACAACGGGACGTTCCACCTCCGCTTCGACGATACGAATCCGACCAAAGAGGATACCGAATACGTGGAGTCCATCATGGAGGATGTCCGCTGGCTCGGCGCGGACTGGAAGGACAAATTGTTTTTCGCTTCGGATTACTTCGAGAAGTTTTATGAATACGCCGTTCAGCTGATCAAACTCGGAAAGGCGTATGTCTGCGAGCTTTCCGATACCGAGATGCGTGAATACCGCGGCACGCTGACGGCTCCCGGAAAAGAGAGTCCTTACCGCAACCGTTCCGTTGAGGAAAACCTTGATCTGTTTGCCCGTATGCGTGCCGGAGAATTTGAGGATGGCTCCAAGGTTCTGCGCGCGAAGATTGACATGGCTTCTCCGAACATTCATATGCGCGACCCGGTCATCTACCGGATTCGGCATACGTCCCATCACAGAAGCGGCGATCAATGGTGCATCTATCCGATGTATGATTTCGCACATCCGCTGGAGGATGCGATCGAACATATTACGCATTCCATCTGCACCTTGGAGTTCGAGATTCACCGTCCTTTCTACGACTGGCTTCTGGAGAACCTGGTTCCCGCGCCGCGTCCGCAGCAGATTGAGTTTGCACGCCTGAACCTGACGAATACGGTCATGAGCAAGCGCAAGCTGCTGGAACTGGTGAAGGAACGCAATGTATCCGGCTGGGATGATCCGCGTATGCCGACGATTTCCGGGCTCCGCCGCCGCGGCGTTCCGCCGGAAGCGATCCGTGCGTTCTGCGAGGGGATCGGCGTGACGAAATACAACAGCCTCACGGACCTTTCCCTGCTGGAATATTATATCCGCGAAAATCTGAACAAGACAGCGAAACGCGTCATGGTTGTCATGAATCCTCTCAAGGTGATTCTGGACAATTATCCCGATGATCTGGTTGAGGAGATGGATGCGGTCAACAATCCGGAGAATCCGGAAGACGGCACCAGAAAAGTTCCGTTCTCGAAAGTTCTTTATATTGAACGCGACGATTTCCGCGAGGAGGCGCCGAAGAAGTTCTACCGCCTTGCCCCCGGAGCCGAAGTGCGCCTTCGTTATGCGTATTTCGTGAAATGCGTCTCTGTGGACAAGGATGAGAACGGAGAGATTACGGCGGTTCACTGCACTTACGATCCGGAAACGAAAGGCGGCAACGCTCCCGACGGGCGCAAGGTCAAAGGGACGATCCATTGGGTCTCCGCGGAACACGCGTTCAATGCGGAAGTAAGATTGTATGACCGTCTGTTCACGATTGAGAATGTCGGTGACATTCCCGAGGGTGAGGATTACCGCAGCTACTTGAATCCCGATTCGTTGAAAATTGTCCGCGGCGCCATGATGGAGCCGTCCCTGAAAGACGCGGGGAAAGGGGACCGTTTCCAGTTTGAGCGGAACGGCTATTTCTGTGTGGACAGCAAGGATGAGTTTGAAGGGAAACCGGTGTTCAACCGCACTGTCCAGCTGAAGGATTCCTGGGCGAAGATCGAAGCCAGAAAAAATTGACCGGCGATCGTCTCATGACTTGAAAGAGCGCAAGGCAGCCCGTCTTCCGCATCCTTCAAGTCTTGGGTGCCGGAAGTCGAAACTGTTTCACGTGTTTCAACATCCATTTTTCCGGTAAAGCATAACGCACAGACTGTATTCCGGCAGGAACAGACGCCCGTTTTCCAGGCGGGCGTCCCCGCGTGCGGAATCCATCCGGACAAAATGATAGCCCGGAACGTGGACAGCGGTCGAAAGTTCTTCTTTCCTGCGGTGCGTCAGAACAACAGCCATCCGGTCTTCCAGCAGAAAGGCGTTGCTTCGGATTTGCGGTTCGTCAATCACATAACCCAGCGTGCTGTTGAAACGTCCTGTCAGCAGGATGTCGGCGAAACGTTCGCGCAGTGCGTTGACCTTGCCCAGATATTCCTGGTAATGCGGCGTCTCCGCGATTGTTTCCCGGCATCGGTAGATTTCCACATCGGAATGACTGCCCAGCAGAAACATTTCATTGACTGCCGGCTCGATGGGTTCCCGTTCATCCCGGATGTCCCTGTTGGAAAGAACGATTTCCGGGAATGTGTATTTGAAAAATTCAAGAAACGGCTCGATGCCGTGTTCGGAATAAGATCGCACTTTGCTTGCGACACAGATGTGGATGAAGTCCGCAAACTGTGCCGTCTGGTCGGATATGATTTCAATGCCGATGCCTGTTCCCGGTGATTTTGCTTTAAGATATTCCCGCAGTTCTTTCAGCAGTCTGCGCTTGGCGTTCATGATGCCGGTAAACGGAACCTTGTGTCCATGTGACGGATCATGGCAGGGATGCTGGATGCTTCCTATCTGATCGAAGAAAATGCTGTCTGCGCCAAGCTCCAGCGCGAAATCAATATGCCGGAAAAGAATTTCCTTCCATGATTCTGCCGCCGGACATGCGACTGTGAAGGCTTTGTTGCCGAACCAGTTCAGCCACGTGCCTTCACCGCCGAAGTTGTAGAATTCGCGGTGTTCACTGCCGTCATGGCGTTTGATGCAGACTGCTTTCCCTTCGCCGTTCCGGTAGTACTCGCTTTCCATGTCAATCAGTTGTCCGTTGAAATAGAGGATAATTTTCCCTCCGCATGATTGAATTTTGCGGATTGCCTTTTTCAATGCATCCACACCGCCCTGGCGTTCATCCGGCAGGTAGACCGGGTAACCGGCGTCCATGCCGTCGCGGGTCCAGCCGAAAAGAAACAGAGTGTCTATTCCTGCTTTCCTGCCGTCCTCCCATGCTTTCAGGAGCGTGGAATACGGATGAATCAGGTCTCCGCACTGCTGTCTGAGAATGAGGCGCTGCCATCCTTCACTCCGTCTGACGGCTGACGGAACGTCTGGCGGGTTGAACCAGGATTTTTCCGCCCATGCCCGGTATTTTGACGCGGCGCAGTGCCATGTTCCGCGATAAGGCGAGACGACAAAGAGATCGGTCTGCCATTCTTCCTGAAATGGCAGGAAGGGATAACGTGCCATGTAGAGATTAAAATCTTCTGTTTTCTGTTCCAGTTCCATGACATGCATGGTTGAGTCGAACTCGGGATCATGGCAGCCGTAGTAGACGCCCCAGTCTTTGAAATCAAGGACAAAACAATTCATTGCTCCGACGAGTCCCGGATAGAGATACTGACGGCGCAGATACTTGTTGTCTTGCTGACAGTAGGCGGTTCTCCATTTCTGAATATTACTGTAGAAATCATGATAACGTTCCCCGCCTTCAATGGAGTCGATGATACTCATCCGATTCAATCCGCGCCTGATGCCGAGTATCGGATACTGAAACTCGCGGATGACGGTATCCGGATGAATGTTTCTGACGGCTGCTCCGAAACGGATTTCTTCCCCGGAGAGAGTGATTGTACATACAACATCCAGCGGCAGAACTTCCCCTTTGCGCGTCACGCATTGCGTGAAGCGGAGTTCCGTCCGGTTGCCGACTGTGTCTATTGCGACTTTGCCGAAGGGACGGACTTCCACTTCCCGGCAGGAGTCATATTCCATGACCGCCCGCCAGAGACAGTAGGGGCGCAGGGGGTTGATTCCGTTTTCATGAAGAACCAGCTCCGTCAGTTTTCCGGTCTCGTCTATTGTCAGGCGGATGTTTCCGTTGTCGAGAATCGCATTCATTTACTGCTCGCAGTTTCCCGCAAAATAAAAGCGGGCGTAAAAGTTCATGTTGCGGTTGTTGCCGAGAGTCGGCGCACAGGATGCCGTCTCCGAATCGTTTCTGTTGTTGACGATATTGGCGTGCCAGCTGTCACCGGGAATGGGCGCAGGGGTTCCGTCCAGAGATGCGAACGGAATGAACAGTTCACAGTACCAGCCTCTTCCGTCGGAACGGACCGCCTTGCGGAGTCCTTTGCATTTCCATGATGCTTCCAGGTCGCGGGGAGGATCGAAGGATTGGAAATAGTCCTCGAATTCCCCTCCGGCGGAGAGGACGAACTGGAAGAGTTTGTTTTTTACCGAACCGGGCGAGAGAAAGAACTCAAAGTTATCGTCGCCCCAGAGCTTGCCGGTCTTTTTATAGGGCGCCGGATTGAAGATCCCGATATAGATGCCGCTTCCGTTCCATACGATCCGCGCATCCGGGGCAGCGAACTTTTTTTCTTCTCCGTAATAGGCGGTTTTGAACTTGAGCTGCCGGGCTTTTTTCCAGACAGACTCTTCCAGATACCCGTCGATTTTGATTTCTTCTTCCGCGTAGGCCACTTTATACGGCGGAGGAGTTCTGAGTGTCCCGTAAGCGGCGGCTTCATTCATGATCCGTGTCCACGGCATGACGAAAAAGTTCAGGCGGCGTTCTTCGTCAGTGCCCTTTTTCACCTTGGTGTGCGCCTTGTCCAGCAGCGTGCGCATCCGGT
Source organism: Lentisphaeria bacterium (assembly GCA_019408975.1). Classification (GTDB taxonomy): domain Bacteria; phylum Verrucomicrobiota; class Lentisphaeria; order Victivallales; family UBA1829; genus UBA11452. The sequence continues at coordinate 6,527 of DXVA01000130.1, forward strand.
CGAGCACATCGCGCGGATATGCCTTTTTGTAGAGAACCTCATAATCCAGCCCCGGAATGCTCCCGTGAGCGATTTTGGCATTTGGAATGTAATAGTCATTCCAGCGGGCGATGACGAGATCGTAAAAATTCTTCAGGCATGGTGCCGCCGGGCCGTAGAGAAGTTTCCAGTGTTCGTCGAGCGCCGCCTTGTCATTGAACCCCGGATTCCAGTAGGCACGTGCGGTCAGGTAATGCGAATAATAGTAGTCCCAGCGGAAATAAACGCATGGGAAGATGGCGTAATCGCTGATGCAGGATGCCATTCTGCGCAGGTATTCGCCTTCAAAGCTGCCCCGGATCGCATGGGAGATGCCGCCCTGCATATTGTAGGCGGGATCATAAGGATAAGGGGCGACTTTTTCCGTGACTTTTCTGTTCCATGAGGAATAGGTATCTTTCCAGAACTTTTCGGAAGCCTTGTCGCGGATGAAAACCGGTGTTCCCGTGCAGACCAGGAATCGCGTATTGTCCGGAAAATGATCCACGGATTCCGGGGCGGCAAGGAAGTTGGAGTAAGCCATGAATGCAATTTTCTTATCCGGCAGCATTGCCTTGAGGCGTTTTGCCAGATCAAGGTAAAACTGTCCGTTGACTTCGCTCATGACGGCATATTTTTCCTTGCGCTTCGGGAGATGTGCCGTCCGTTCATTGTCTATGACGCAGTGAGCGTCGACGGGCCCGAAATACATGTACTCCGGGTTCGGGCAGAAGATCTTGTCCCAAAGCAGGTTGACCTTTCCTTTGGACTCATAGAATTTCCTGAAACTTTCCGCCAGCAGCCTGGAGAACTCCATATTGCTGAGGTCGAAATAATTTGCCGTATATTGCGTGAACGACTGGCGAAGTCTGCCGTTTCCATCGCGATAGAAACAAGTTTCAAGCTGATCGGGAAAGGCTCCGGCGACCCGGAACGGATTGGGTCCTTCGCTGCACATCCAGCGTGTCGGACGGCTTTGCATCCGGTATGCCGCCGTGAAGTCTCCCTGATCGTTCGGGATATCCTGCCAGGGCCACTCGCTGGTTTTCCCGAGTCCCAGCGGACGCGGTTTTTCTCCTTTTGCATGAAATGCTCCGCCGGGACGCCCGAAGGAACGGGTCAGATACTTTGGATGGTCGGTGTATGCGACGGGCGTAATGGTCAGCTGATTCTGTTTCGGTGCGATGACACCGAGTCCGGGATAATAAAAACGCATTCCGAGAAAACGTTCCAGGAAATCGAATACGGCACACAGGGTTCCATTCGCCGCGTAGTTGCCCATGTCGTTCCACTGATAAAAACCGGGAATCATGGAGCCGTCGCGTCCTGCAATCGCAATACCGCCTTCATAGCTCATGATTTTGAATCCGTCCGGAGGCATTTTCATGATGTCTATGCCGAGTTTGTCCGTGTGAATGCTTTTGCCGAGCAGGATTTTGAAGGGGTAACTGGAAAGTTCCGGTGAATCGGGGGAGAGAATGCGCGGTTTTTCTCCGAAACAGCGTTCCAGATATTTCTGCAGATAGCGCGAGGAGGCATGAAGTGAGTGACATGCCGGCTTGACCGGAATATCGGTTCCGGCAATTCGCGCATTCTTTTCCGCTGCCAGGTCACAGACGATGGCGAATTGAAGTTTTCCGTCCTTGACCAGTTCCAGCGGACGGTGAACCAATGGTGTTTCAAATTTTACCGGGTTCAATGCCGGATTTTCATATTTTTCCATTGTTGTTGCAGCCTGGGAGGCGCAAAGACAGAACAGGAAAAAAGCTGTTGCCGAATATCTCATGGAGGTTTCTCACTTGATTTCTTTGAATTCGATATTTTTCATTTCAATTCCCGCCGGTTTTCCGATCGTGCTGAAAATGACGATTTTCACTGTTGCCGTCCCCTGCCAGAATTGACCGCGTCTGGTGCCGATTCCCTGAATGACCGGGGAGACAAGTGTTTTCCATTCTTCCGTGAGAGGGTATCCGGTGCGGACATAGAGATAAGGAGGCCCGCTCTGCTGACGAACTGCTGTGCCTGCGGCATATTCCCTGTTGATCGGATGGCGCAGCGAAACCTCCCATTCTTCTCCTTTTTTCTCTATGTGCGTGATGGTGGGAGATGTGCTGCGGTTGGGAAGATCACTGAAATCCGGCTTTGCATCAAATGCCATGACACTTGCCCGTTTCACCCAGGCGGAGGCATCCTTGACCCGGATGATGCGGTCTCCCTTTTTTACCGGAGCACTGAGAGTTGTCCTGGTGTTTTCTATCGGGCAGGATTGCAGTCCGTTCATCCATTTCCCGTTGTTGTCATAAAGCGCCAGTCCGAAAAAGAGAGGGGAGGGGGACGAGTTTCCCCGTATCCGGCGGAACGTGCCGCTTAATACATATTTCCCATCGGCTTTGACAGGGTAGGATTGTTTGCTGAAAATGTAGAACTCTTTCCCGTCAATCGACAGGCAGTCTGTGCCGGAGGTGAGATTGGAGGGCTTGTTGTCCCTGCCTGTCCAGCCGGAGACCGCGTCCGCGGCGGCAAGTGTTCCGGTCAGGCAGAAGAGTGTTGCCCAGGCATAGAATTTTGTTTTCATTTTGTCTTCCTTTCCATTGTTGGTATTTTAAGTCAGTTGAATGGCGAGAAGTTCGTCAGGACGGTTTTTCCGGTGTCCCGTTCCCAGGGGAGATTGGTGATTTTTCCGGTGGAGTCTCCCCTGTTCAGCGGATACCTTGAAGTTTTTCCGAGCCGCAGCCAGGTCTGATCGTCCATGGATGTGTGTCCATCCAGATAGAGAGCGGTTGAGCGGCGGTTATGGCGGAATGCGATCTGCTGCGAAAAGGTGAGGCGGTAGACTCCGCGCCTCCGTGCCGTCTCATTGAATATGGTTCCCTCAGCCCAGGCGCAGACGTGCGTCAAGTGCTGTGCAGGGGATTTGATCTGACCCGGTTTTATGAAGATGCCGTAATAACCTGTAGTCCAGTCCGGCTGTACCTGATTGTATGCATAGGCAATCGAATCGTAATTGCCGTTGTTTGCCGCGGGAAGGTTCATGGACGGACATTGCAGCGAATGGCGGCTTCTGTATTTCCCCGGTATCTTCCGCTTCATGTTGAGTGTTTCCGCCATCAGGTCTGTCCAGAGGGTGGAACTGAGGGTGTCTACGTTTCCGTATTGCGTCGGAGGAAAATATTCGTTGAAGTCGTAAAAGTAGCCAGCCAGTGCGATCCCGACCTGTCTGACATTGGATATGCATTGACTGTTCTGCGCCGCTTTCCGTGCCTTACCCAGTGCCGGCAGGAGCATTGAGGCAAGAATCGCAATGATTGAAATTACGATCAATAACTCTATTAATGTGAAAATATTTCTTTTCATGCTTTTCTATTTCCCTTTGGCTGGTGATTTAATCAGAATGTCATGAGATGACAGTTGCCTGTACTGCCTGGCACATTCGGGAGGTGGTCCTTCCGTTTCTCCCGGGTGATAGACAGATTCCAAAACGATCCTGCATTCGTTTTCGGTTAATGGCGCAGAGCATTTCCCTGTCAGGAGATATTCCAGTGCATTGTTGCTTGCCACGCCGTCCGGTTCTGTGAAACGTCCGATTTTCAGAATGGACGGCGGCACTTCGATTCCTGTAATTGCCAGAATGGAAATGTCGCCTGGCACATTTACTCCGTGGCGGAGCAGGGCATTCAGGGCGAGTGTTGCCACCATTCCGTCGATACACGCCAGTGCGGTGGGACGTTTCCTTTCGATAAAATTCAGGAACGTTTCTGTGGAGAATTCTTGACAGAAGGTCATTTTCTCATCGATTTCATGTTCCGCGAGTGCGTCAAGGTAGCCCTGATGACGGAATTCCGTCGCACAATGCCGGTGCTGTCCGCAAAGAAGCGCGATTTTCCGGTGTCCAAGTTCATGAAAACGGTTGACCAGCCGATGCATCTCGTCACGGGTATCGACGGCAAACGTGGGGAAACCCATGCCGACTGTGCCGGCTCCGAGGAAGACCGCCCGGATATTGTGTTTGCGGCAGAATTCCGCGACCCGTCGCCGCTGTTCCAGTATGGTGAGTGTGCAGATAACATAATGAAGCTGGTTTGCCAATATTTCATCAAATGCCTTTTCCAGCTCGTGGACATAGTAAAGCCTGAGCCCGTATCCCATCGCGTTCAGTCTGCTGAACAAAGCGAAATTACCTTTGGGATTGGTGTTTTCCGTGGCGAGAAGGACGACCGTGGAGGCGTTGAAACCGGTGCGGATCGTTGTCGCCGAGATATTTTTCAGATATCCCAGCTCCTTTGCTGCCAGACGAATCCGTTCCCGCGTTTCCTCCCGGATTTCCTGTGCCCGCGGATGATTCCGCAGTGCCCATGAAACCCAGCTCGGGGATACTTTCGCCCGTTTTGCCACATCGTATATCGTTACGCCCATTTCTACCTTTCATAATATTTACATAATCGATTATGTAAGTAATTATATGCAAAAAAACGCGGATTGTCAAGGGGGAAAACGGGATTTTTCAGAAAAAAGACTGCAAGACGTTCATTATAAAGAAACGGCAGGGGCATCGGCATGATCGGAAGAGATTCGGGGAACCTGTCGCAGAGAGACTTCTGACGGCAAAAGTTTTTTCGTTCATTTCCATTTTCCGAGACGGTATGCTTTGGGAGAGAGCCCCGTTTTCATTTTGAAAAAACGGGAGAAGTAAAAGGGATCGGAAAAACCTGCCAGTTCAGCGATTTCATAGATTTTCAGCTCCGTTTCTGCGAGGAGACGCCGCGCTTCCTCCAGCTGTTTCCGCAGGAGGTATGCTCCGGGAGAGACATGGAAC
>DXVA01000131.1 GCA_019408975.1 Lentisphaeria bacterium
GAATATTAATCATATTGGAGATGTTATCATGGATGATGCTCAAAAAAAACAACATGTCCTTGCCGTTGCCCATACGCACTGGGACAGGGAATGGTATGCCTCATTTCAAGCGTTTCGAGTCCGCCTGGTGGACATGATGGATTCGCTTCTGGAAATTCTGCGGACAGATCCGGAATTTCAATTCACTTTGGACGGACAGACCGTGTTGCTGGAGGATTATCTGGAAATCCGGCCGTCCCGCCGGAAAAAACTGCAATCCTATATTCGCCGGAACAGAGTGCATGTCGGCCCCTGGTACACCCAGTGCGACACCCGTCTGATTCATGGTGAATCCATCATCCGCAATCTTCTGGAGGGAAAACGCATTGCAGAAGATTTCGGAGGCAATACGAAAATCGGATACCTGCCGGACAATTTCGGAAACATCGGACAGCTGCCTCAGCTGCTGCGGGGATTCGGGATAGACAGCTTTATCAGCGGACGGGGGATCGGATGCAATGCCAATGAATTCATCTGGGAAGGCCCGGACGGTTCCGAAGTCATCGGTGTTTTTCAGAGATTCGGTTATCCGACTTTCGACCTGGACCGGCCTCTCGTTTCCGTTCAGGATACCGTTGAGAGATTCCGCGCCGATCTGGCCCGCCTTGCCCCATTTGAAAAATCCGGCATGTTTCTGCTGGCTGTCGGCGGAGACCATTGTTTTCCGCAAAGCAACTTTTCCAAATATGTGCGGGAGGCCTCGAGACAGTTGGGAATTCCCGTCAGCGCCGGTTCCTATTCTGATTATATTGCGTATTTGAAACAGCTTCCGGAATCTCTTTTCCCGAAAATCAGGGGAGAGTTGATTGTGCCGCTTTCGCGCTATCTGCATGCAAGCGGAACTCTTGCCGCCAGAATGCCCCTGAAACGCCTGAACAAGCATCTGGAAAACCTTCTGATCCATTACGCCGAACCGTTGCTGACGGCATCCGCTCTTCTCGGCAACGGCACAGAGGATGCTGCGCATATTCATTCCGCCTGGCAGTCGGCGATGCAGAACCATGCCCATGACAGCATCTATGGCTGCTGTACAGACGAGGCAATCCATAATATCGAATCCCGAGGAAAGGGAGCGCTTGAAACGACGCAGATCGTCATCGACAGACTGCTGGATAGAATCGCGACAAAATGGAAAAAACATCCGGAGGAGTTATGCCGTCTGCTTCTCTTCCATCCCGTTCCGCGTTCCGGCAGAGAGACGGTTTCCCTGTCCGTGGAGCTGCCGGATGAAGTAAGAGCGTTTCGTCTTTGCAATTCAAAAGGACAGATTATTGATGCACACATCTCAAAAATACCGAAAAGAAAGGCGGCAGGAAGCTCATTGCTTCCATCAAGTAAGCATTACACGGTAACTTTTGAGACGGATTTGCCTCCATGCGGATTCTCCTTATTCCACGTCATTCCCGGACGCAACCGCAGTTCTCTGTCCGTTTTAAGGGGGACACCGGATTTTTCCTTTGAAAATGAGCTGATTTCAGCCAGGGTGGAACCTGATGGAACGCTTTCCCTTTACAACCGGAAGACAGGAAACTCATTTTCAGGTTTGAATACTTTTGTCGATGGAGGAAATACGGGCGACCTGTTCACATATTCTCCTCCGCAGGAGGACAAGCTGTTTTTTTCTACCGGAGCAAAAATTTCCCGGAGAATAAGAAAGAGAACCCCTTTCAGTCTTGAGATAGAGGTGAAGACAGGCATGCGCATTCCTGCAGAACTGAATCCGAAAAGAAATAAACGTGCGGTGAAAACTGTTCCTTTAAACTTGACAACAGTCTACACTTTTTACCGGAACTCGGCAAGAGTGGATGTCCTGACGGAATTTGAAAATCACGCTGATCAGCATCGCCTTCGCGTTCATTTCCCGTTGGGACGGAACTGCAAACATGCCATGGCTCAACAGCAGTTCTGGGATGAACTCAGGAAAAGCGGTCCGGAAGATGTCATTGATATCTGGGACAAGCCCCAGGGACTGTATCCTGCCCATGGTGCCGTTCAAGCGGGAAATCTGACTGTCTGCGGAAAAGAAATTTCTCAATATGAGGTCTCAGATTCAGACAACAGCGAAATTTGCTTCACTCTTCTCCTGAGTACAGGTGTCTTCCGTGACGGTAGAAACATTCTGACAAGAAAGAAATCGTGGAGCAATCCGATTCCAACTCCCGATGCGCAATGTCACGGCAGACACTTGTATCACTATTCCATATTTCCCGCTGCTTCCAGTGAAGCGCTGGAAGAACTTGAGAAATTCCAACTCAAACCACTGTTGCGTGAATGCAAAGCCAGTGTAAGCGGGACATGGACAGAAAGCTGTTCTCTGGTCTGGCTTTCCGGCAATTCGTCAATTCGGTTCAGTACTTTAAAACCGGCGGAAAAAGGCTCCATGCAGATTCTCCGTCTTTTCAACCCGACTGGAGAAATACAGGCAGATACTCTTCTGTTCAATCAGAAATGGACACACTTTCAGATGCTGAATCTGGATGAATCTCCTGTCTCCGGCAGAAAAACTATTCCGGCGAAAGGGCTGAACATTCAAATAAACCCTGGACAAATTATTACAATCGGCCTCATGAGATAGCCGGATGCGAGAAGAAAAAATCTTTTGAGGCAGGTTCCTTTCATTCTCGTATCCGGCTTTTCAAAACTATTTGAGTAATGCTTTTACAATTGGTCCTCCAATTGCAGAAAAGCAAACATAAAAATGGTCGCAAAAACGAAGCATACAATCGAAGCAGCTTACGAAAATTGAACCCCGCTGCGGCACCGATCCGGAAATCTGAAAAAACTCCGTCATGAAGTAGTCTTCAGCGTTGGAGTATATTTCACGGCATTTCCACTTCGAAGAACTGGACGCCCTCTCCCGCCCGGCTGCTGCCGCCGCCGGGAAGAATCACTTCCGCCGCAGTGCCTTTCGGCACAGTCAGCGTCAGAATGAAACGTTTCTCCTCCCGCGTCCAGTCCACCACGATCTTGCCGTAAGGCGTATCATGCGTCATGATCAGATTCGTCAATCCGCCAACCGCATTCGGGGCAACCCGGAACTCGGCAAAACCGTTTTTCAAAGGTTTGACTCCCGCCAGATATTCAAACATCCATGCGGAAACATCTCCGAACATGATATGATTATGCGAACTGCCGCCTGCCCAGTCTTCCCAGAGCGTCGTAGCCCCTTTGCGGACCCAGTATCCCCAGCCGGGAAACTCTTCCTGCGTGATCAGGCGGAAAGCGTGCTCCGCATAGCCGTGGGCGGCAAGCACGCGCGGTACATACTTCGCACCGAGAATGCCGAAATCCGCCTTGTACCCGTTCGCCGCGACTTTTGAAGCAAGCAGGTCTGCGATCTTCTGCTCTTCGTCTTTCGGAGCAAGCCCGAAGTAAACAGGTGCGGCGAGTGCAGTCCATGAACCGTCTCCGTAAACACCGTCGCCGTGATAGAATTTCGCATTGAAACTCAATTTGATGTCCTCGGCAAGACGGGTATAAAGATACACATCGTTTTCCGCCTCTCCCACCAGCGTGGCAAAACGGGAGAAAAGCCATGTATCATAGTAATAATAGGCGCTGGAAGTGAGTTCAACGGTATTGACCGGAGCGCGGTTCGGCGCACACCAGTCTCCAAGCCCGAAATTTACAAGACAGTTCTCCGACATGCCGGTACAGAAATCAATATAGCGCCGCATCGCCTCGTAATGCAGACGGATCATCTCATCATCACCGTAATAACGCAGGACGCGGAACGGAATCTCGAACAGCGCACTGTCCCATGCGGGGCCGCTTCCCCAGTTATAGCCCCAGCCGCCGGTCGGGACAATCCCCGGAAGCTGTCCGCTCGGGCGCTGTGCATCAACCAGCATCTGAATAAAATGTTTATACGCCCGTACTGAATTATAGTTCCATAGTCCCGCTTCACATGCAATCTGCACATCCCCCGTCCAGCCGTTTTTTTCGCGGTGCGGGCAATCCGTCGGAATCCCCGTGAAGTTGGAAAGATAGCTCTGCCGCGCACATTTGGAAAGACGGTTCAGCAGTTCCGAAGAACATTTGATCAGCCCGGCGGACGGGAAAGCATTATGGACAAACAGCGCCTCCACTTTCTCGATGGTCACATCAGGCGTAATGCCGGATATTTTCAGGTAGCGGAACCCGTGGTAAGTAAAGCGCGGGCTCCATATCTCTCCGCCCGGCGCACCTTTCAGGGTATAACGGTCCGTCTGGAAATCGCCCTCTTTGACATAAAGATTGATATTGCCCTGGTCAATATCTCCGTCCGCCGCCAGACATTCGGAGTATTTCAGGACGAGTGTGCCGCCCGCCCCTCCCCTGACTTGAATCCGCGCCCATCCGGTCAGATTCCTCCCGAAATCGTAAACTCTGGAACCATCCCCAAGCGTTTTCACATTGATGCAGGGAAAACATTCGCATTCCCTGCATGGCTCCATATCCTCTTCCACGAGAATCCCCGGCGGCGGCGCACACTGAACCGCGTCCGTCCACGAAGAATCATCGAACTCCGGCATGCTCCAGCCGTCAATCTCGCATCTAGCATCGTAAGTTTCACCGTTCCGCAGGGAATTGAACAGAATCGGGCCTGCCGCCGTCTTCCAGGAACAGTCAGTCTTCAGGATCACTTTTCCGTCCACAACCACATTACAGAGAAGTTTCGGTACATCAATCCATGAAGCAGCTTCAAATACCCATGCATTCTGCGGATAACGGCAGTTGTACCAGCCGTTGCCGAGCATCACGCCGAGCGCATTGATTCCCGGCACCAGAAGTTCCGTAATGTCATACCGGATATAGGAAACACGCTTTTCATACTGCGTGACAACAGGCGCGAGCACGCGGTCATCGGCTTTCTTCCCGTTGACATACAACTCGTGCCAGCCGAGGCCGGCAACCAGCGCATAAACTCTTTCACCGGATTTCTTATACTGAAAGGAACGTCTCAGAAGCGGACCCTTTTCTCCGGCTGTGATCCAGAACCCCTGCCATGAATGCTGCTTTTCCATAGTCGACCCTTTTGAATGAAATGTTAAAGTTGCAACGGGAATATAGGCTTGCAGAAACAAAAATTCAAGGAAGAATAAAAAAGAAGAGCGCCGAACCTGTCGAGTGGTCCGGCACTCTTCCAAAAGGGTGCTCTGATTGGATTACTAAAGAGAGAGATTCTATCATCAGGAGTGATGGCAGGAGCCCCCTTTTGCCTTCTTCGCGTCAAAGAAGCCTGGCGCAAACCGGTCCGCATTCATCACACGCCCCCGAAACAGGCCGGTTTGCAAAAATCATTTTCATTCATCGTTTTCTCTATGTCCATACCAAAGGACCCGACCGGCAGAGTGTCCCCCGGACGCCTTTTGTTCCATGCGCAGCAAATGTCCTTCCGCAAGTTTCCGGACACCGTCGATAATCGCCTCCGAACTCATCGTAGCTCCGCTGACGGCATCCACATTCATTGACGGAATTTCTTTCAGCGCTGCTCCGTTCCAGCTTCTCAGGAGCCCCCCTTCCGCAACGCGCGCCAAAAATCCCGGAGTCTCCTCGTTCCTGCCGATCAGGACACCGGCAACCCGATTTCCGCGAAATGCCACAGCCACTTCGACAGGTCCTGCATATCCGATCCTTTTTTGCTCCTCCGGAACGGTCTCAAGCCAAAGACTGCCGAGTTCCTTTCCGCCGCCGTCCCTGATCCGGTAAACCTGATCTCCTGTTTTTTCCAGCGAAGCAAAGTCCGGAAACAAGTTCCTGAGTCCTTCGCCGTATTGAGGAAACGGCCCGGCATCCGCCTTTCCCGGAACAGCATACTTTTGAGAAGCCAAAGACGCGTTTCCCTCCCAAGTAAAAAATCCAAGCAGAATCAGTGCTCCAATCCCCATTACATTAAGAAATACCTTATAACGATAACGCATTCAATTTTTCCAATATTCTCTGTAATTATTTTATATTACATTACAGCATTCCAGCATTTTTTCAAATTAGTTATAACTAATTTTTTAAATATTTTCCATTGCGCGTCAAAATGAAAAGAAAAAACTTCCCGAGCCGGACATGCTCATACTTCATGCGATACAGAACATTGCCGTCTCCGGAGATTTGGTGGACAGAATCAGATGCACTGCAACGATGAGATGAAACACGACCCCCTGCAAGCGCGCAAAGTCAGTTCTGCAATCTTAACTGCTTCAGCGGAAAATCAGATAACAAGGTTTCCAGATTCCCCCGGCCCCCTGGGTATTGGTCAACTTGACCACAATCGTATTGTCGCTGTTGAAACGAACATGTTCCGTGATATCCGCTTCAAACGGTTTTTTCCAGGAATCAGGGTCCTTCAAGACATCAAATTTCAATTCTCCGCTGTATTTCCCATTCACCCATATCCGGCAGCTTTCATCCACAGCTCCAAGGTATAAAATCACTTTGTCGGAACTTTTCTCGGAGATATGACAAGTGGTGCGATACCAGATGTGACGATAATTTTGAAATCCCTGCGGTTCCAGATTCAGCCAGGTTGATGCAGTTTTCCATCGACTGCTGTCGAAATCCGGCCTGAAATACTGTTCCTTCTCCCCCTGGTCATGGAAATCCGGCTGAACCAGCCATCTTTCCGCCAAAGCCTGCGTATCACCGGGAGGAGCCGTCACAGCCGCCGGAAGTTTCCAGACATTTTTCTCTATTTTATCAAGGTAGCCGGAGTCCACCGCCTGCTTCGGCAGACGGCTGCGCAATTTCTTCAAATTGCTCCAGGCACTGCGTTTCTCCTCCACGGAGGAATGCCGATCGGCAAAAATCTCTGCACAAGCGGAAGAAGCAATCGCATGTTCCAGCCCGGCGCGCAGAAATTCAACTCTTTTTGCAGCAGCGCTCTCCTTTGCCAAAGATGCCGCCCGGTCGAGAAACACTCTCCCTTTTTCGAGTTCCCTTACAGGAAAAATCTGATGCGCATAGGCTGCATAATGGAATCCGTGAAAATACCATTGGCGGGCAGAATTCTCATAAATCTCATTGATGCGGCCGGCATTTTCACGCAAATATCGCCGCCAATATTCAAAATACTGCCTGATTTCATCAGCAGCGGCGCCAAATGCGGCATAATATTCACCAGCCAGCTTTTCCGGCTCCGCTTCCGGCTCCGCACTCAGACGCCCCATTACATAAATATCAAGCCCGCGGGCAGCCCACATCCGGCCGGGGCCGTCAATCAACAATCCGATACAGCCGAGCTGCCGGACATAATCAAGTTCATCGGCAAACTGGTCATACCAGACCTCCGGCATACAGTAGCCACCGTAAAAATAATTCGGGCGCAGATACAACGCAGCACCACTGTCCTTCCATGCCCGGTATTCCCCGCGCAGCCACTCGTCATACTCCGGCAGGCGCGGAAACGGAATATCCGGAACCAGCCCTACATAAAAACGGCTGTTCAGTTTCACCTCGCGCGGAGCGTAAAAGTAACTTTGATAAGCATAGATTGACATTCCTGCATCCGGTTTCAGTTTTACAGCTTTGTCATAAACCATTTTATAAAATTTCGCATAACGCTCCCCCACATTCCGGTACAGAGCGTAGCGTCCGGTCGGCCCTCGCCGATCCTCTCCGTCCAAAGCCAGACAATTCGCACATACACAACGGTTTTGCGTATCGTTTTCCTTAACATTCACCAGAAAATCCATTGATGGATATTTTTGCGAAGCCCTCCGCCAAACATCCACGATCTGCTGCTGAAACCCTTCATTGCTGACACACATGGAAGCATTCCTGCGGACTTCGCGCCTGCCGTCCGGACGTAAGGCAAACCACTCCGGATGTTCCTTTCCATACTGTGCCGCCCAACGGGTAAAAGCATGCCCGTATGCACCGTAATGCTGGAGAAAATCCGCATCGGAGGCATGCATGACCCGCCTTGCCCAGCGAAACTCATCAGCCGTTTTCAAAGCTGTCGCCCGGACAAAACGGAATCCCGGCTTATAAACTCCGTCCGCGGAACCGTCAATCACGGCTTTTTCATATTTCGGAATCACCTCGCCGGACTCTCCCGGCCACAGCCAGCGCACCTTCAAAATATGCTGAAGATAATGGTATACTCCGAAAAGAGTTCCGGGCGCCGCATCCGGGCGGCTTTCCTCCCGTGTGTTGTCTCTGCCGATAATATACATGAAATTGCCGTCCGTCCGGATCAGGTAGCTGTTCAGAGGACAGTCGGAGACATCCAGTTTCCGTTTCGCGGCGGAGCGTGTATTCCCAAGGAAAAAACCGCCGGTGATTCCGGGGCCGAATTTTTTCTCGGGAAGAATCGGAAGCTCAATACCGGTGGATTTCTCCAGATGATACTGCAATTCCCGGGCGGCGGATTTCTCAACGGATTTCGCCCGGTCAGGAATAATGATGGCCTGATATCCCCAAAGCGGAATGGCGGCAAATGCGGCAAACAGCAGAATGCAAACGGTTTTCATGTCGGTCACCATTTCCCCGCCGGAGTCCAGAAGAAAAGAGCCAAAGCCCTCGGGTCATTGGAGGAACCGCCGGCAGTCGGATAACACTCCCGCATGCTTTTGCTGCCGACATGCCCGTCAATATAAGAAACATTGATCCCGGCACCATGCCTGAACCTGATATTCGACCACTGGTCACCGCGAGGGCCTACGGATGCACTCTGATGCTCAATCATGCACAATGTGGCGCTTGGTTTCTGAAACTGGGTGATCTTCGCAAAAGGCCTCGTGTAGGAACTGGAGACAGCGCCGGTATAACAGTTTTGCGCATATCCGCCGCGATAGCAGGCCTGCCAGAGCCAGTCGCCGCCTCCGGGAGCGGCAAGCTCCTTCTCGAAATCCTGAGACGGGCACAGCGGAGTAGAATAATCCGGTCGGTCCGGAGTCGGTTTGTAGGTGTGGTTCAGACGGGACAGGAAGATCGAAGAGGCATAGGGTCCCAGCAGGGCGGAAAAATAGCGGTATCTCATTTGCATATTCTTATGCTCGGAATATGCACAATAATCATTGTAGTCCAATGTATAGGCAAGAAACCCCATCCCCATCTGCTTCATCTGATTGGCACAGGATGCCTGACGTGCCTTTTCCCGTGCCTTGCTCAACGCCGGAAGAAGAAGAGCAGCCAGAATGGAGATGATCGAAATTACAACCAGGAGCTCAATAAGCGAGAAAAACCGTTTCTGCATGTCATTCACCTTTGTTTTATATTAATCACCTGCATATATTATACTTCATTTTGGTTCAATAAAAATGGCAAAAAACACCTATTTTTTAACAAAAGATTGGTTTTCCGGCATTTGCCGCGCCAAATCTTTTTGCAAACCTCCGGTAGAGCCCTATATTAAAAGCGGCGTCGAAAATAAACTACCGTGATGCAAGCATGCACGGTATCGGGGATTTCGCCTCCGGCGACCAGCTTATGCAGCTGGAACGCGGCAGGACTGAGAGTCCTGCACGAAGCTATTTTGCGATGCAAAGCATCGTACTATTAAACCAATTTTCTTTAATAAACTGTAGGCGGAGATGCAGAGCACCACATGATGAAACTGAAAAGTCCAAAAGGATATGAATTCAACCGGGATGATCGGCTTTCCAGCAGTCTGCTGGTTCAGCCGATCATCATTCGCCAGTTGCAGGCATTTCTGCGGCATGAGCCGCCGCGGGACATCGTAAAAAGCTCCAGTATCCACCAATACTACGTACTTTGGATCTGCCTGAAAGGCGAAGGCTGCCTGATGGTGAACGGCATTTCTTATGTGCTCCGCGAAAAAAACGCCATCATCACATTTCCGGCGCAGCAGCACCAGCGACTTCCCATGGACAACAAAAAGGCGGACTGGCTCCTGATCCGTTTTTCGGCAGACTGTCCCCGATGGTTCAACATGTTCCAGAACCGGGTCATACGCCTGTCGCAGAAATCCATCGGATATCTCAAGCTCTTTTCCAGGCATTATCTGGATGCATCTCATGAACACATTCCCGATGCCGCACTCGAATGTTCTTATTATCTGGGACTGCTTCTGAACTCCCTGAGAACTGCTCCGGAACTGAGTGAAGACGCCGTACAGCCGGCTGCATCCGGCAACGATTATGTGCGACAGGCCTGCCAGCTGATCATCTCACCGGAACTCACCGACAGGTCTTATCAGCTGATTGCCAGAAAAATCGGGATTTCACCGGCTTATCTCCGGGAACTTTTCAAAAAATACGTCGGGCTCACACCGGCACAATTAATAAAAAGCCATCAGCATAAAGCAATGCAGAATCTGCTGTTGAATTCATCCATGAATATCAGCCAGATCGCGGAAAAATGCGGTTATGACAATGTCTACTCTTTCTCCCGCTATTTCAAGAAGGCAACCGGCATTTCACCGAAACAGTTCAGGAAAAAATACCGCCATACGCAGGAGTTTCAGTAAATCAGCATTTCTTCAGAGAGTCATTCCAATTACAGATCAGCTCCTCCGGCGGCGCGGACATGGAGTCCCAATCCGCCTCACGCAATCCTGCCGTCTCCGCTTTGCCGCGTCCCATGTCATGATAAGGTAGCAATTCAAGCGACTCCACATGCGGAAGCCCGGAAAGTTCTTTGAGCAAAGCAAGAAATTCCTCATCAGCATTCTTCCCTCGAACCATCGGAACACGCAGGATCATCCTGTTGCCGGCAGCAGAAAGAGACCGCAGATTTCTGTAAACAAGCTCAAAATCCGCTCCCGTCAATTCCTGATAGCGCGATCCGGGCGCTTTGATGTCAAACAGGAACAAATCGCATTTCCCGATCACGCGTTCAAACTGCTGCGGAGGAACCGCGCCGGAGGTTTCCACCGCCGTAGAAATTCCCTCCTCTTTTGCGGCGGACAGCAGGGACAGGGCAAACTCTGTCTGCGCCAGCGGCTCACCGCCGGAAAGAGTCAGCCCGCCGCCGGTCTCATCGTAATAAAACCTGTCGCGGCGGACAATCCGCATGACATCTTCCACGCTCACGGAACGTCCCAGCAGAGTCAATGCCGCCCCCGGACACTCTTTCACGCAGAGCCCACAGCCGGAGCACAGGCACTCCGGTCTGCGGCGGCAGTTCTCTCCGGGAAGAAAGTTCTTACAGCGTCCGCATCCGATACAGGCATTTTTCTGAAAGGACACCCTCGGAGAAAACGGATGCGATTCCGGATTATGGCACCAGACACAATGCAGGGGGCATCCCTGGAAAAATACGGTTGTCCTGATCCCCGGACCATCGCCGGCGCAATAGCGCTGAATGTTGAAAATGCGTCCCGTAAGTTCACGCGCCATGAGCATGCCTCCGCGGAATATCCTGCTGAACCTCCGGCGC
>DXVA01000132.1 GCA_019408975.1 Lentisphaeria bacterium
GCATCATGGCGATGTCTTTGAGCCCCATGATCCCGGCTGCGGCATTGCGTGAATTCTTGTAGGTGCCGCCGCTGCGGTTGTGGATTTTGGAGTAGAGATTCCTGAAATCATCATCGCGGATCACGATTTCTCCGCGTGCCTGTTCCCTGAAGTCTGCAAGCGGCATGATTCCTTTCGGGTGTTCCAGTTCGATCAGCGGAACTTTGTCGCTGATGTTTTCCCCGGTTTCGCCGTCGCCGCGCGTTGCAAGGATTCCGCCTGCCCAGATTGCGGAAATACCGTCGTATTTCGGCTGGATGAGCAGTTTTTCATCCGGAGTGCGCGCATACTTTGCCGCCCATTCCATGACTTCGTCAAGGGAGTAAGCTTTGTCGAGGGAGAGCATGGGGTCGCGGTGAATGACTTTTCCGGCGCTCGCTACGACGGGGGCGTTGACGGCGGAAAGCAGCGGATGCGATGGATTGAGTTCCGCCAGCCGCCGCATCAGCAGGTCGTATTGATCGTCCGTGATTTCCGGTTCGGCTTCCGCCCAGTATTTCCTGTTGTGATATTCGATCAGCTCCGCAAGCTGTTTTTCATCCAGCCGCCGTATTTCATTTTCGTCAAACATTGCTTTGGTCCCCTCTTGAATAAGGTGAAAATATAATCAGTTTTTCTGCACTATGCAAGACAAAGAACCGAGAAAACGGCAAGATAAAAAAGGCTTTTGCCTTATTCAGATTCCGGACAGCCGCATTCCTGTATTCCGGATTTCCCGGGGACCGGCATCGGCGGTGCATTGCGTTTTTTTCTATGTTTTTCGAAATCAGGCGCCTGTAAAATCGGAAAAAGAATACTATATTGACGGCAAACGCGAGGAGTGTGCCCGGTGATGCGCCTGACAGCAGAAATGACCCTGAAACGGGGGGATTACAACTGTTTCCGCAACAGTTTTTGCGGAACGGAATTCTTTCCGGAGCATCAGCATTGTTTTTTTGAGTTTTTTCTGGTGATTTCCGGGATCCTGCTTCACCGTCTGAACGGTGTGGATTACCGTCTGAATCCGGGAAGCATCCAGTTGCTCCAGCCGGAGGATACGCACGCACTGCGGAGCGCCGATCCCGGAGGGCAGGTGGAAATCTACAATGTCAATGTGGCGTCTCATGAATTTCTGAAGACCCTGTATTTTGTATCGCCGTCGAAAGGAAATACCCTGCTGGATGGCGTCCGGATCATTTCCGGTGTCCCTGATTACGAATGGCGGTCGCTGATATCCAAAGCGGAGACTCTTGCCGTGCATCAGCATGAAGTCCATCATTCGGCGGAACTGCGGAATTCGCTTTGCCGTCTGCTGACTCAGGAGGTGATCTATCTGTTCCTGCGGCGCAATGCACGGGAAACCCATCCCGTTGTCCCGTGGCTGGAGAATGCGATGCGGGAGATGGAGAAACGGGAAAATTACCTGAATGGATTTTCCCGTTTCGTGGAACTTTCAGGTCGTTCGCCGGAGCATTTGTGCCGGACCATGCGGCTTTATTACGGGAAATCTCCGCAGCAGTGGATTATTGAGCTGCGTCTTCAGAATGCGGCTGTACTTTTGGAGCATTCCTCCATGAATGTGAGCGGGATTGCCCATGCATCCGGTTTCTGTAACCTTTCTTACTTCCGTCGTTGTTTTCAGCGGCAGTATGGGATTGCGCCGTTGGCATACCGGCGGAAACTGCGCGATTGTGATTGAACCGGAATCCCCCGGACATGAATTGCCGTATTCAATGAGTGGATGCATTGGAGTTTCACAATCGAAAGAGCCAGAGAGAATTTACACCATATAAAAAGTCATAAGTACTTGCGGATAAATGGTGCCGAAGAAGGGACTTGAACCCTTACGCCCGTAAGAGCGCCAGATTTTGAGTCTAGTGCGTCTGCCATTCCGCCACTTCGGCACAGGAAGCAATAACATAATCCTGTGAAATTATTTTTTCAAGTAGAGTAGATAAGTTTTTTAGTTAAAAATCAGGGATGGGCACCATGTGCCGGTGAAATCATCAAGGCCGGCAAACCCGCAGCGGATGCGCAGAAGTTGCCGGCAGCAGCATGTTCTTTCCCTTCTGGAGCACGCCGTCGGTATGATCGGGCACTGTACCTTAAATTTTACCGTGGAGGCAGTTTTTTGTACTGTCGGTTTGCTTTTTCCCGATTCAAAGCTACATTTCGGGTGTGCTCTGCAAACATCGGGCGATCGAAGAGAAAGATGCCGCCGCAATATTCGGGACTCGGTGCAAAGCATTATGGCAAATGCGGACTGCTCCATGCGGGGAGGCAGAGAAGCGGGAAAGGAGTTTTTACCGTGGGAAAAAATGTGATTACGGAAACGGAGCGGTTGATTCTGCGTCAGATGGATCTTTCTGATTTCAAGGAAATTGCGGAAATGCTGCAGGATATCCGCGTAATGTATGCATGGGAATACGCCTTTTCCGATGAGGAAGTCCGGGAGTGGATCGGGCGGATGTGCAGCCGTTATGAAAAATACGGGTATGCCTACTGGATCGCCCAGGATAAAAAATCCGGCGCTGTCGTAGGGCAGATCGGACTGCTGCCGGGAGAGGTTCACGGGACTCCGCAGATGGAGGTCGGTTATATTCTGAAACATGACTGTCGGGGACGCGGCTATGCTCTGGAAGGCGCGCGCGGGTGCGTGGATTACGCATTCCGGCATTGGGGAGTGCCGTCTGTGATTGCGGAAATCCGCCCGGAAAATAAAGCTTCTCTGGCGGTTGCTGAAAAACTGGGTTTTTCGCTGCGTGACGAGATCGTTAAGATTGTACGCGGCAAAGAGATGCGGCATCTCGTATATGCCGGTGACACTCCTCTGGTGAAAGTTGTCCCCGCCCGGGAGTCATGGGCGGCTCAGTTCGAGAGCCTGAAGCGGCGAGTCGGTGAGGCTCTGGGAGAAATCGGTTTCAGAATTGAGCATGTCGGCAGCACTTCGGTTCCCGGGCTTGCCGCAAAGCCGATCATTGATGCGGATGTCGTTTTGAAAGACTGGAGCAGTTTCCCCGAAACGGCGAAACGCCTGGAACAGGCGGGCTGGCATCATCGCGGCGATCTGGGGATTTCCGGGCGTGAAGCTTTCGCTGCATCCATGCGGCTGAATTTTGCACATCATCTTTACGTCTGCCGTGAAGGAATTACAGCATTGGACAACCATCTGAAACTGCGGGATTACCTGCGCAGTCACCCCGATGCCGTTGAACGTTACGGGGCGCTGAAAATGAAACTGGCATCACTTTACCCGGAGAGCGTTCTTCATTATTGTGTTGCGAAAAGCGATCTGATCGCGGATATGCTGGGCGCTGCCGGGCTTGATCCGGAGGAGCTGCGGAAAATCAAAGAGGTCAACAGCCTGGAGCATCAGGAAGTCTTCGGCGCACCATCGGGCAGTCTCGGTAAACATTAATTTTCTGCCGCCGCTGTTTTGCCTTTTTTCTTCAGGACAGCCGGAGAGGGCGGCGTTTCGGCTTTTCCTGCCGTGCGCTTTATTTTTCTGCCGCCGCTCTTTTTCAGCGGAACGGTTTTTTCGTTGAGTTCGGGGAAACAAACCTTGCGATCTTTATCGGAACAGACGATTTTCCTGCACTCTTTACGTTTATTGAAGAAACACTTCGGACATCCGCCGCCGTCTTTTTTCGTGAGACATTGCAGTTTATGATTTTTTGTCGCGATGATCTCGCCGGGCTTCATCGCATTGACTTTGTCGATTGTTTCCTGTTTCATAACCAGCTCTCTCCTTGATCATTACGTTTCCTGCAATGTATGCTCCGAAAATTAAAAAGCAACTTTCAGGGCGCATGGAAACCGGAATCTAACGAAACTCTAATAATCGGGAGCCATAACGGCAGGTACCCCCACATCCCGTCAAAGCGAGTCTGATGCTTTCGAAAACCTCATGAACCAGCGGTCATTGGCTGTCAATCTTCATCATCGCTGCTCTTGCCGAGAATCTTTTCCACATCGTGCAGGAGATTGCCCTCACCGAGAATCATCAGGGAGTCATGCAGAAGGATTTTCGTATTGCCGCGCGGGACGACGAACTGATGTCCGCGCCGGATCAGCAGGACCAATGCTCCCGGAGGCAGTCCGAGCTCGGACAGGCGTTTTCCGATGAAAGGTGCCGATTCCATAACTTCAAATTCTTTCATTTCCCCGTCAAGGGTTCCGGTATTTTCAAATTCAAGCGGAACACGCGGCGAAACCTTGAGCGGCTTGTCGAGGCCGAGTACTTTTGCAAACGGCATCAGGGTTTTGCCCTGAAATACAACGGAAGTCAGAACGATCAGAAACACGATGTTGAACATGACATTGGAATCTGGAATACTCTCCTTGTACATCAGCGGGAATGTCGCGAGCATGATCGGCGCCCCGCCGCGCAGTCCGACCCATGAAACAAACGTACGCTCTTTCATCGTGAATTTACTTCCGATCATGCACAGGAACACTACGAGCGGACGGGCGACGAACATCATGATCAGGCTGACGCCCAGTCCCAGCCAGATTGCTTTCAGAAGCCCGGATGGGAAAACCAGCAGCCCCAGCATGCCGAACAGCGTCACCTGCATCAGCCACGCGATACCGTCATGGAAACGCCCGAGCCCGTATTGATACGTAAACTTGCTGTTGCCCATCATCATGCCGCAGACATACACCGCCATGAAGCCGTTGCCTCGCAGATATTCCACGCCGAATCCCCAGTCGGCGAGTCCGTAGGTCAGCAGAACGACGCCGATGCCGATGACATAATAGAGACCGTCATAGTCAAAGTCGATATTGTCGAAATATTTGGCGGCAAGCCTGCCGATGACGAGCCCCAGCAGAATCCCGATTCCCATACGCATCGGGAACGTCCAGAGGATCGACCAGTAGCTTGTCGCCTCCGGGCGCGTAATTACGTCGATCATGAACAATGTCAGGAACGTTGCCATCGGGTCGTTGCTGCCCGACTCATATTCGAGCAGCGGCTGGAGTTTGCCTTTCAGGCTGACGCTTTTGCTGCGCAGAATCGCGAAGACTGCCGCGGCGTCGGTGGAGGAAACGATCGAACCGAGCAGCAGACACCATGACAGCGGATAATTCAGTCCGAGCAGGAGGAAAAATCCATAGGCGCCGAATCCGACCGCAACCGCCGTCAGCAGCACTCCGACACTGGAGAGGATGCTGCCGTATCCAATGACGCTTTTTACGGATTTCCAGCTTGTGTCATAGCCGCCGGAATAAAGGATGAACGCCATGGCAATTGTGCCGATGATGTTGGCGGAGAAGGCGTCTTCATAATAGATTCCGCCGAAACCTTCGCTGCCGGCAAGCATGCCGACCGCAAGAAACATCACGAGAACAGGCACATTGATCCAGGCGGCGATCCGGCTCAGAAAAAAGCTGACGGGTTTGACCGGGTGCTGGCTTACGGAAGAAATTCTCTGGGAACAGGCGTTGACGATGCTGGCAAGTTTGCTTGAAGTTGCACCGATCAGGATCAATACAGCCACGATGGTAAGAGAAACAGATAAGTTGAATGCAAGTTTTTCCATGAATAAAATCCAGAAATATAGGGTTGACAGAAAGAAAAGATCAGGTGATTTTCAGCTCCGGGAAGGACTGGCGCGGGCGCCGCAGGAACCGGCTGGCACATCCACGGCGAAACAATTGCCGGGTAAGGAGGAATAGTCTTTCTCTCCACTTCCGGAAAAGGAAAACTCCCCGGAGATGCCGTCTGAAATCAAACCGGAACCCGTGCGGGCGGAAAACCGGAAACAGTGTTTTTCTTCCGGTTTCAGATAACCGTTTTTCTTTTTTACATTGCCGGCAAGAAAAGACCGGAAAGATGCCGCCGGAGAAAAGAACGGTTTTTTCCCGGCGGAGCGGTTTGCAAAATCCCCGTCGGACAAAAAGCCAGTCAGAACAATCAGAGTCAGAATAAAACGAAGCATCAACGATTCCCCCTCGTTTGAGTTGCCATAAGGTAACATGACGCGGAAACTTTTCAATCGGAAATCCCGAAAAAAATCTGTTTTTTTAGACACATGTGCTCCGGCATTTCCATATTGCTCCGCAGAGAATGTGCCATGTCTGGATTTTTTATCCCTGCGAGGTTAATTCACCGGCGCTCTGCATCGGGGATAGCCTGCTCCGGTGCAGAGTGTTTTTTCACAGACACAGTATCTCGCTTCTTTCTGCCGGAAAATGAGACCGTTATCTTTTTTTCCCGCGGAAGTTCATGATCTGCTGCGGTACATACTGCGGTAAACAACCGGCGGGCAGGCGTAAAAACTCTTGAATGCTTTGGAAAAATGATAACGGTCCGTATAGCCTGTTTCGGAAGCAATTTCGTCAATGGTCTTATCCGAATAAATCAGGAGACGGCGTGCCGACTCCATACGCTGGTTCAAAAGATAATGCTTCGGAGTCGTTCCTGTCTCCGCCAGGAAAAGACGGTAGAAATTGTTCAGCGACATTCCGATCCGTTTGCAGATGCTCCGGTTACTGTGCGTGAATGCAAACTCACGGTTCATGATATCAAGCGCACGCAGTATCCTCGGGTCCAGCACGGACTCTCCGGGCGGGAGAAACGCACTTTCGGGAATTCTCAGCAGATATTCATAGATCAGCAGGCGGGAAATAAGGGCATGCGATATTTCATCCCGGCGCTTCAGGAAACGGGGCAGGTTCTTCGCGGCATGGGATGAGGGAAAACAAAGAAACTCCCGCTTCACGCGGTCAAAGGGCGCTCCCGCCTCAAAATGGATATAAAAGTGCAGAAACGGTTTCCGCAGCCTCGTGGAAAAAGTCGTATAAGGCGGAATCAGGATCACCTCTCCGGGTTCCATTTCTTTGATGTTCCCGTTCAGTTCCAGTTCCGCTCCGGGGGTCCGGTTCCAGTACAACAGCCAGACCCGCAGGTTGACATTCGTGTAATTCCAGCTCGTCACCCGCGTATAGCCGCAGAATACAATTCGGATGTCAAACGGCGGGGATGGGTTCAGATGAAAATCATTTTCGGTATGATTTGACATGAAATCTCCATTTTCTGACATTTATTTTATCTCATTTTCATTTATAATATAGATATAAAAGGACATTCTTCAATGTTCAAACCATAAAAAAAGGATGACAGCAGATGAAGATCAATGCAGAACAGCGTCACAAGCTCGACATGGCAATTGAAAGACTCTTTGCCAAATGCCATGAAATCAAAAAGCGCAGAACCGTCAATCTGGGTGCGACAGCGGCTCCGCGCCCGGAGGGTTACGTGGAAGATGATCCGCAAATGACTGAAGTCGATACCGAATGGGTAAAAGAGATCGAACCGGAAAACTCGGCGCTGGATGCACTCATCAAAGAAATCCTGGCGGAGGCTCCGCGTCAGGACACCTCAAAATTCGTGAAGCTCGGAGACGGCAATTTCTGGGTCTGGGGCGGTCCGACTCCCTACTGGGGCGGAACCATGGCGGATGATACGCTTGTGAAAGGCGCAGACTATTATGGGGCAAAAAATGTCGTATATGTCTATGGTCCGACCGATGAAAAAATGCTCGGAATCCACGGCAAATACAGGAAGATGCTCTGCCAGGTCAATGCGAATTGCCGTACGCCCGGCGCACAGGGGGAAGCCACAGACGAGGAAAACGCGGAACTCCTCAGCAAACTGTCTCTCCGGTTCCCGAACGTCATCGGTGCAATGTGTGACGATGTAACGACAAATTACCTGAAAGTCGTCCTGCCGGAACGCTTCGAGGCACGTTCCAAAGCGCTGAAAAAATACAATCCGGAGCTCAAGATGTACGGCGTGGTGTATGTGCATGAGCTGGATAAGAAAGATTTTTCCTATATTCAGCCTTACATGGATGTCGTCAACCTCTGGTTCTGGCATAAGGATGAAATTCTGGAATATGACGAAAAACTTGAACTCTGCCGCAGCAAGTTCCCCGGCAAACCGATTATTCAGGGAATCTTCCTTCACGAATACGGGCGCAGCGATGCGGGGAATCTGCCTGAACTGCTCGTTTATCAGCTTGACAAGGCACGCGAATATATGACGAAGGGTATTGTGGAAGGCGTCATCCTCCTCGGCGACCGTGAAATCAAGAAATGGCCGCTTCAGGCGGAAACCGTCAGGAACTACCTGAAAAACCAGTAAGTGATTTCCAACCGACACCTCCGGCGGTCTGTCTGATTTCCGGAGGGATGCAGTTTTTATTTTAAAAAATAGGTAAACTACCGCGATGCTTTGCATCGCAAAAACAGCTTCGTGCAGGACTCTCAGTCCTGCCGCGTTCCAGCTGCGTAAGCTGGTCGCCGCAGGCGAAATCCCCGATAGGGCGTATGCTTGCATCGCGGTAGTTTATTTTTATATATACCAGACTGGAAGCTGAATGATATTTTCACGTAATAACCCAGGCTGCGGACAGCAACATATTACTGCACCTGTTCCACGCTTGTGAGAATCCAGTTTATCCAAAATCAGGAAAGCGGATGCATCCATTGCAGTCACACTTGCATTCTGCTTGATCTCAACGGGATAGAGAATGCCAAATCCTGCACGGCGGACAATTCCCGGACATCTCTTTCGATGTAAGTTTTAACGTAATCCGCATAATAAGATGCCCAGTCCATTTCCGGATTCTGCAATTCAGGGTAGGAACCATGATGAATGAGCTTCCAAATATTCCGAGGAGCTTTTGCCGCCGTTATCCTTTGCCTGCTGTTCAAGAAAAGGATCGTCCAAAGACAGGCAAGGTCCCGTTATCATACACGTGTGCATCAGGGCAAATCGTGAATGCATTTCGAAGCCTTGTCCGGCTGTATGAATAAATCGAAAAAAAAACAGTTGGAAATCTTGAAAGTTTCCGGATGAGTGTTATATTTATGTTTCTTGATTCACGTATACATCATCGGAAACGATATGTTGAACAGGTAAATTTTTAATACGTAACGTATATGAGGTGTCATAATGAGTAACGTTTGTGAAATCTGTGGAAAGAAAAAGTTCTACGGTTCCAGAATCATCCGTAGAGGTCTTGCAAAGAAAAAAGGCGGTATCGGTATGCACGTGGTGAAAGTTTCTCCGCGTATTTTCGAGCCCAATATCCAGTCTGTCAGAGTCAATGACAATGGAACAACCAAAAGAATGAAAGTCTGTGCGGCCTGCATTCGCAGCGGCAAGATCAAAAAGGCCTGCTGACATATTTTCTTTGTTCCGCTCATATACCTGCGGTCATGAATTACAGAGTCCGGAGCATTCACGGTTCCGGGCTCTTTTCGTTTTTCAGGAAAAATCAGATTTTTTCTGTTGTATTGCATGAAATATGATTTAAATTCCGAATTAGAAATGAAATCGGTTCAAATAACATAAGGAGCGGTTATGAAATTCAATAAAAAGAAGGTCCTGACTATTTCAGGAATCGTATTGGGCGTGATCGTTGTTCTGCTTGTGATCGTCTATTTTTCCCTTTCACTCATTTTGAAGAGCAGTGTCCAGACATTCGGCAGCATGGTCATGGGGGTCCCCGTGACGGTGGACAGTATTGTCCTGGAGCCTTTCAAGGGGGCTCTGCGGATCAACAACCTGACAGTCGGGAATCCGGACGGTTATTCCAGCTCCCATGCGTTCAAACTTGGAAAGTTCGAGGCTGTCGTGGTGCCTTCTTCCCTGTTCGGCGGGGATAAGATGATCATTGACAAACTTGCGATTGACGGCGTGGAACTGAATATGGAGACGAATTTCCTGCGCAGCAATCTGTCTGAAATTCAGGAAAACATCAATAAGTTTTCCAATCCCGGTTCCAATGCGCCGAAAGATCAGAAGCAGGCGGAGCAGGTTGAAAAGGTGCAGGAGGAACAGGCGGAAGCCAAGCCTCTGCAGATCAACCGGATTGATCTTTCCGACATCAAGGTTTATACGATTCTCAAAGGGCGTGAAGATACCAGAGTCATCCCGTTGATTGCGCCTCCTGTTCATCTCCAGGATCTCGGCACGGAACCGGAGGGCATTACGCCTGTGGAAGTGATGAGCAAAGTCATGACTTCCCTTCTCCTGAGTGCCGGAAAAGCCATCACTGACGGCGCTTTCAGTGCCGGGCAGACTCTTGGCGACGGGGCTTCCTCAGCAGGAAAAGTGCTTGGAGACGGTGCAAATGATCTCGGCAAAGCCGCCGCCGGACTCCTGAAAGGGTTGACCGGCAGCGATGAGAAGGAAAAGAAGAAATAAGCTTTTGCCGATACGATGAAGTTGAGCCGTCCGGAAGATGGACGGCTTTTCTTTACTTGCATTCAGGTTTACTGCACTTATATTATCTGCAAAAGAAGAAAGAGTGATATCTGAAAGGAATGTTTTGCCATGAAAAATCTCTGGATTGCGGTCGGTGTTTTTGCCGTTGCTGTCGTTGTCGTCGTTCTTGCAGGTATTTCCGTTCGGAACGGTCTGATCCAGCGGGATGAGGACGTCAAGGCGCAGTGGAGCCAGGTTGAAACTCAACTCCAGCGCCGGAGCGATCTGATTCCGAACCTTGTAAATACGGTCAAGGGATATGCAAAGCACGAGGAGAAGATTTTTACGGAGATCGCCGATGCCCGTTCCCGTCTGCTTGCGGCTGGCACCCCGGAAGCCGCAGGGCAGGCGGATGCCGCTCTCAAGAGTGCGCTCGGGCGTCTGCTTGCCGTAGCGGAAGCGTATCCGAACTTGAAGGCGAATGAGAACTTCGCCCGGCTTCAGGATGAGCTTGCCGGAACGGAAAACCGGATTGCCGTAGCGCGCACGCGTTACAATGATACGGTTCGTGATTTCAATGCCGCGATCCGCAAGTTTCCCGGTTCCATGTTTGCTTCCGGACTCAATTTGAAGCGTGCGGAATTTTTTGAAGCCCCCGCCGGGCGCGCTGCAGTGGAGAAAGTTCCCCAGGTCAATTTTTAAGGGGCTGCGGCGATGAAACAGTTTTTCCTGCTTCTTCTCCTGTCTGTGTTTTCACTTGCCGCCGCGGATTTTACTGTTCCGCGGCATACATCATGGGTCGTGGATGAGGCTCAGGTTTTTTCCAAAGAGGAAAAAGACAGGATTCTTTCCGCGATTCAGAAGCTGGAAAAAGCGACGGATGGCGGGCAGATGGCGGTTGTGACTCTGAAAAGCCTGAACGGGATTTCGATTGAGGAGGCGGGAATCAAGATCGCAGACGCGTGGAAAGTCGGCAATCGCGGGAAAGATGACGGCGCGATCCTGATTATTGTCCCTTCGGAGCGTCAGATGCGGCTTGAGATCGGCTACGGCTGGGAGGGAAGCATCAATGATGCGAGAGCCGGGGATATCATTCGCGGTTTGAAGCCTTTTTTC
>DXVA01000133.1 GCA_019408975.1 Lentisphaeria bacterium
CTTGAGGCGCGCCCGCCCAACGCCGAAGGGCAGGGCGCGGTGCCGATACGCCAGCTGGTGATCAACTGCCTGCGTATGCGCCCCGACCGGATCGTGGTCGGTGAGTGCCGCGGCGGGGAGGCGCTGGATATGCTTCAGGCGATGAATACCGGGCATGACGGCAGTTTGACTACGGTGCACGCGAATACGGCGGCGGACGCGGTGTCCCGTCTTGAAACACTTGTGCTGATGTCCGGCATGGAACTGCCGCTGGTGGCGATCCGGAGCCAGATCGCCTCCGCGGTGGATGTGATTATCCAGACTGCGCGGCAGAGCGACGGTTCGCGCAAGATCGTCAGTATCACAGAAGTGCTCGGGCTTGATGAGAACGGCAGTCCCGAACTGCGTGAAATCTTCCGGTTCCGCCTGACCGGGCTGGAACCGGAGACGCATAAGGTGCTTGGCATTTTTGAACCTGTCTCCATTCCCTCTTTCCTGCCGCAGCTGAAACTGGCGGGAATTCCCGTCGAGGATGCGTGGTTCCGGAACAAGGAGGCGAAATGAGCGAAATTCTGCGCTGGATGATTTATCTTTACACCGGTCTGGCAGCCGCGGCGTTTGCCTATGGCGTCATCCAGATGTTTTTCCTGACCCGTTATGCGGACTATCAGGAGCGGATGCTGCGTTCTTTCGGTGAGCGCGGCGGAGGGCTTGCCCTGGTGATTGACCCGCAGAAGCTTCAGCATTTGTCGATTCTGCTGTGCAGCGGGCTGTTCCTGTTCGGAGTCCTTCTCGGGGCGGGAAATCTTTTCGTCGGCATGTTTCTCGGCGGAATCCTGATCATTCCCGGGCTTCTGATGCCCCGCATCGTTTTTTCGATCCTGCTGGCGCGGCGGCTGACGAGGATCAGCGAACAACTGCCGACCGGTCTGGAGCTGCTGGTCAATTCAATGCGTGCCGGCCTGACTCTCGGGGTTGCTCTGGAACGCAATCTGGAACGGATGCCTCCCGATCTTCGGGAGGAGCTGAGTGTTGTCCTGCATGAATTCCGGCTTGGAACGTCGCTTTCGGACGCCCTGCTTCACTGGAGTATGCGGATCGGGTTGCAGGATGTCCGGCTGGTTGCCTCCGCCGCAGTTCTGTCGCTTCGCTGCGGCGGCAGCCTGGCGGATGCCTTTCAGACTCTTGATGGTATCATCCGTCAGCGGGCGGATTTCAACAAGGAGGTCAAGGCGCTGACTGCCGAAGGGCGTTTTCAGGCGCTCCTGATGACGGCATTGCCGTTCGTGATCATGATCATCATGACGCTGGTCAATCATGCGACGATGATGGAATTCTTTGAAAATCCGATTGGGAAGGGGCTGCTCCTGGCGATGGTCGGAATGCAGGTCGCGGCTTTTTTCTGGATTCGCAAACTGGTTTCATTTGATCTGTGAAATGAGGGAGGTTCAAGTTGGAAAATCAATATCTGCTTCTTGCATCCGTCCTTCTCGGATTGACCGTCGGCGCGGTCGCGTACGGCATTGCCGCGAAAATAATTTCAATTTGGAGCGGCGAGCCGGAAACCGCGGGGGATGCCCGCAGGGATTCCCTGCTGTTCGCGATTCTGCGCCCGATTGCGCAGCGGATCGAAAACAGCAAAGGCGATGCGAAAGAACTTGCGGAATGCCGCCGGCTTCTTGATGCAGCCGGACAGTTCTGGGGCGGAATGACCGCCTCCGAAGTGCTTGCCGTCCGTTATCTGATGCTGCCGCTTGGCTTTCTCTGGGGGGCGGTGATCGGCGGAGCGCTGGAACTGGGCGGGCTGGTCATGCTGGCGCTCGGCTTGGCGGCGGCTCTGGTTCTGCGGATGCTTCCCGTGGATTCCCTGAAGCGGCAGGCGGACCACAGGCGCAGGAATTTCATGAAACAGCTGCCGGGCGCGCTTGACATGCTGTTGATCGCCGGGCGCGCCGGCATGGATCTGCGCAATGCGATTCTTTATCTGGCGGATCATTATGTCCCCGGCGCAGTTTCGGAAGAGTTGCAGCGAGTCCGCAGGGAACTGATGTTCGGGGCTTCGCTTTCGGATGCCCTGATGGCGATGGCGGAAAGGCTGGGCGTTACCGAGCTGACGTCGCTGGTTGTCGCTTTGACGCAGTCTCTGGAGACCGGAACCAGCATCAGCGATACCCTGTCCGTTTTCACTGCCGATCTGCGGCGGCGGAGGCTGCTCGGTGCAAAGGAGGAGGCGCAGACCGCAACCGTGAAGATTGCGTTTCCGATGCTGCTGCTGATTATTCCCGGCATTTTTATTGTGCTGCTGGGGCCCGTTCTGCTCAAATTGATTCACAGTGTATTCAGTGGAATGTAAATTGAATTGGAGTTTTGTATGAAGGAACAGGAAAGTTTTTTTGACCGTTTTACGCCGGTCCGCCGGATGCAGATTTTTGCCGGCATTCTGCTGGTTGCCGCCGTTGCGCTGCTGCTGGCTGCGTTGGAGCGGGAACCGGAACATGCGCCGGACCGGATTTACAACATGGCGGGGCTGTACCGGATTACCGTGCCGGGAAAAATGAATACCCTGCTGTTTCGCGGGAACTCGATTCTGTTTTCCGGCGAGTATGCCGCGCCCGACGTGATGATGATCGTTGACCCCGAGCAGGAGCCCTCCGGCGAGTTCCTGCCGATTGATAAAAACAGGACGGAACTCAAATCCATGCTGGCGGAAACACTGGGGATTGCCGATATTGTTCCGGCGGAACTGGAAATCGGCAGGGTGGGGGAGTTTGAATTTTCCATGCTGCCGGGGGTGGAATTTGATTTCACGTTCAAAGGATACTGCGGGATCGGCTACCTGTTTTTTGCCCGGGACCACTCGTTTACCTCCGCGATTTTCTGGAAACGGGAACTGGGCGGCTTCGCCCCGCCGGCGCTGCACAAACTGAACAACCTGCAACTGCTGGGGGATTACCGCAATGCTCTTTTGAGGCGTCCCGTGATTGACTCCGGCAGGATCGCGTATTCCGCCGATGAAATACTGGAGGCGCGCAATGAGATTGCCGCCGCCCGCCGTTTTTATGCACAGCGCAGCTATGCGCCGGAAAATCTGCTGCGTGCCATTGTCTCTTTCCAGAAAGCATTCCGTCTGCTGGCGGAAACAGATGAAGTCAATTTGATCAAGCCGGAGGAGAGCAGGCTGTTCTTCGACTGCCTTGCCGAGCGGAAACAGGTGTTCGCCAGTCTCCGCAGCGAGATTCAGAAGCAGTTCAACCTGAACAACCATGAGCGCGTGCTGGAACTGATCCGGCAGATGATGGCGGAGGCTACTCTGGAGAGCGAACTGGAATGGCGCGAATGGGCAAAACGGCAGTTGCAGATACAGACGGAAAAGAAATAAGGAAGCTTATGCCATGTTGAATTGTGTGATACACTATCGTGACGAGCAGGCGGCGGTATTCTGCCTGGAGGATTTTCCTGAACTGGATACGGTCAATATAGGCGGCGATGAGCGTTGTGAAGTGCGTCTGGGGGGCAAATGGAACGCCGCTCCGGTTCTGGTTTCACTGACGCGGATCGATTCGGAAGTCGTGGCGGTTCCCGGCGGAGAGATGCCGCTGGAAGTGGATGGGAAAAACGTTTCTTCGGTCCGCGTCGTGCCGGGGACGATCCTGAAATGCGGTGATTTTTCCCTGGTGTTTTCCGGCGATCTGGTGGACAGCGGCAAACTGCTGCTCTGGCGTATCGGGCGCGGCAAGGCGCAGTATGCGTCGCTCGGATATGGGGCAAACCTGATCGGTTCCGGCAGCGAATGCCGCTGTGTGATCGATGCACCGGGGATTCCCGCTCTGCTCGCCCGCTGCTGGATCGGTCAGGACTCCGTTTCAATAGATCCGATGGCGGCGGGACACGGCATCCGTCTGCGCGGGCGCAGGATGGAGGGGACTGTTCATTTGGAGGAGGGGGAGGTCTTTGAGCTTGCACGGGGCGTTCAGGCGGCGGTGCTTGATAAAACCCGTCTTGAGCGGGCATTGAAAAGCCCGAATCCGTTTTACCCCGAACTGGTCGCATGGCAGTTTGCCGTGCTGGGAGCAATGCTGCTGTTTGTCGGCGCCGCATTCTGTTATACTTCCTTCGGAGACGCGGAACAGCCGGGAAAAGCTTACCGGAGCGTCAATTCTCTGCCCCGTTACGCCGGGGGAGGGGAGGATGCTTATCTGAACGAGTTGAATGCCGTCTGGATTCCTCTGCTTGAGCAGGGGAAATACAAGGCGGTGCAGGCTGACCTGGAACTCCTGCTGGAGAATCCGAAGCTTCCGAAAACACTGCGGGAACGCTTTGCCGCCATGAATCAGAGACTGGATGCGGAACGCCACGGCGTACGTCTCGCCCGTTATTACCGCTCCAAGCTGGAAATTTATTCCCCGCGGGCGATGGCGAGGCATTATCAGGGGATAGAAATCCAGAGTACGCGCTGGAACAAAGGGGTGGAAAACAATCTTGCCTACTGGAATGCCGCACACTCCCATTTGAAGGATGCGATGAACCGGCGGAAGGAAGCGGGAGATCCCGATCATTCCCCGTTCCTCAAAGAATGTGTTTCCCTGCATGGGCAGATTGACGGGATTCTTGCTTTTTACCGGACGAATCAGGATATTGCGAAGGCATATGCGAAAGGTGACTTTTCTCTTGCCTTGAAGCTGGCGGAACAACCGGAATTTCAGGAGCGCCTGCGTCTTTACCGGGACTGCGGGCGTTTCATGGAGGAAACGAGGCTGGGACGCGATCTTCACCGTTTGGAGATGATGTCGGCTGATCCGGATTTCAAACCTGCCGGTCTGGGGGAACTGGCAGATTCCCTGAAAAACCTGCGGGAGCGGGCTGAAAAGAAAAAACGCTGGGGAAGCGCTTTCAAAGAGCCTGAAATCCGCAGGCGCATTGCCATGCTGGACAAATTTGCATCCGGTTTGAGCTCCGCCCGGCAGGCAGAGGAGGCTTTCCTTGCAAAAAAGGATGGCAATACGCTGTTGTCCGCACGTCAGATTTTCTGGCAGCTGGGGTTGTCGCCTCTTTTTTCCGGGAACAGGTATGTGCGGGAGAAGGGGAAGATGTTTTCCAAACGGATTTTGCAGGCAATTGAAGATAATGCTCTTTCGCTGGAGGAGCGCGGGCGGCTGCTGGCTGCGGAACGTGCCATGTCACTGGATGACCGCATTTCACGCTCCCGTCTGGATGCGGTGGAGGAAAAACTGGAAGCGGAAAGCAATGCCCAGTGCGACCGGCTTTATGCCGAATGGAGGAAAGCGGCTCCTGCCGGAAAAAGAGCGCTTGCGGAGGAGATATTGCGCAAAGCCCTGCCGGATACCGGCTATCACGAATGGGCGAAGAAACAGCTTGCCGGGCACCGGTAAAGGCCGGCGGGGAAAAGAGACCGCCGGTTGCGCGCCGTCGGCACCGGAACTTCGGTTCGAGGAGAGATTACACGGAAAACTGAACATTGCAAACCACCTGCGAATCAATTCAAGCGGTTTGCAATGTATGTGCAGCTGAATCAGCTTTTCTTCTGTCCGTTTGCGAAATATTCCATGAGCTCGCGGCGAACCGGCGGAACATCCATGGGGATGTTGCCGTTGCGCATGGAATAGTGAGCCAGAGCTCCGGCGGCAACCGCATTTCTCGCGGCAACCGGAGATACGACGGGCGGTTTGCCGTCGCGGACAAAATCGAAAAATGCGTTGACGATATTCGGGTCGGAACCGCCGTGCCCGCCGTCCGACGCTTTCAGATTGTAGATGATATCCGGCTCCCTGCGGGAACCGCGCTGTGTCCAGACATGGATCTGGCAGTCGCCGAAATCACCGATGTTTTCAACGCGTCCATGTGTTCCGATGAATGTGTAGTTCCGCTCGGAGTCCGGCGCATACATGCACTGTTCATAGGATGCCTGGACTCCGTTGTCCAGCTGCATCATCAGCATATTGTGATCCTCGACATCCAGCTTTCCGTCCAGCCCTTTCAGCTCAAGCGGCGGCCAGCAGTCCGGTTTCCAGGAAGCCTTGCGGTCCGGCGCCTCCCCCTCTTTCAGGCGCCCCGTCGTGCGGTTGTAGACGGAGAGTTTACCCATTCCGGTGACACGTGCCGTATAGCCTCCGGCGAGCCAGTGGATTACGTCAATGTCATGCGCGCCCTTCTGGAGAAGAAGCCCGTTGCAGGTTTCTTTGCGTGCGCACCAGTGACGGAAGTAACAGCTTCCGTAGTTGATGAAATGGCGCACCCAGACACACTGGATTTCTCCGATGGCGCCGGAGTCGATGACCTCTTTCATTTTGAGGATGGACGGCACATAGCGCATGTTGTGGCCGACGAACAGCCTGGAGCCTGTCCGGTAAGCCGTTTCCAGTATCCGGTCGCAGCCTTCGACGGAAAGCGCCATCGGTTTTTCCAGATAGACCGCTTTTCCCGCTTCGAGCGCGGCGATGGCGATTTCTTCATGATACTGGTCGCGCACCATGACGCAGACGGCATCGACGTCCGGGTCGGCGATCAGCTCCTGATAAGTTGCATAGAGATGCGCTTTCGTGTCCGGATGTTCCCTGCGGTAAAGTTCCAGCATGGCGGGATTACGGTCGCAGACCGCCGCCATTTCCGCTTTATCCCGCGGATAATTGTATTCGATGAGTGCGGCGCGCAGAGAGAAATCCGCCCCGATCAATCCGATTCCGGTTTTCTTCATATTCTGTTTCCTTGCTTTTTCATGAATTCCGTGCGGAGTGCGATTGCATTGCCGCGGAAGAACTTTTCCTGTTCTTCCGGCAGCCCCCAGCGGTAATACAAGCCTCCGACGAACTCGAAGTAGAGTTTCCAGAATTCCGCCAGGCGCAGGGCACGTTCGTTGGATGCCTCAATGCCGTAGAACTCGTCGGTTGCGAAATGAATCTTGTCGTTGAAGAACCGTTCCGTTCCATCGTGCGCCCTGCGGTCCAGCAGTTCCCGAAGCGTATCCACGGAGCGCAGATATCCGCTGACGTCGCCGCAGATGTTCTTGTAATAATACAGGTTGTGCTGCACCTCCTCGAGGAAGGGATAGCCCTGATGCCCCCCGATGATCTGCAATTCCGGGAATGCCTCCGCGATTCCGGCAAGATGGATGGGGCGCATGTTTTCCGGACCGAATGCGTGGAGGTGCGCCGGGTCATACGGCGAGCCCTTCGCGATCAGTCCGGTATGAAAGAGAATCGGCATACCGAGTTCCTGCGCACGTTCATACAGCGGATAATATTTCTCATGATTGTACGGGTGGAGCTGTTTGTATGGCTTCAGCCCGACGAATCCCATGTCGCGGAGACGGGCGATTCTGTCCGGCGTGTCGCGGTCCAGGTCGATGAACCCGAATGCGAGGAAAAAACCGTCGTAGCGTCTGACCGTTTCCAGAAGTTCCTTCTGTTCCGCGAAACAGACATCCCCGAGACTGCCCACGCCGGAAAGATCCATCAGCCAGACCTGCTCGAACACGCCGGATTCGACGATTCTGTCGATCCCGGCGGCATTGTGCGTCAGATGTGCATGTGCATCAATGAATTTCATCGGATGCTCCGTCAGATGTTGAACTTCGGCGCGGTGGCGGTCTTGACGTCGGTGACGATCAGCAGGTTTTTATGGTTTCTTGCGTGTGTGACCGGATAGTCGTCGCCGGGCTGTCCGAGCGCCGAGATGCGGATGATCGTATTCGCCCAGAAGAATTCCTGCGATTCGTTGCGTGTCATGAGCAGCATGCGGCGTGCGGCAAGGCACTGTTTCATGCCCATTGTGATTGCGCGGCGCGGGAAGTTTTCAAGATTGCCGCCGACTCCTTTGTGGCGTGTCGAGTCGATTGTACGGGTGAACTCGTTGATTGTGAGGATGCGGGGATCGGAATCCTTGACCCCCGGCTCCGGCTCGTTGAATGCGACATGCCCGTGAATGCCGATTCCGCCGTAGCAGACTTCGATTCCGCCGGCGTCTTCAATCATTTTCGGCAAATCCTTGAGATTTTCCGGCGAGGGGAAGATGATCTGATCCGCAGGCATGAGAAGGTCGGGGCGGATGCGGTTGAAGAGCAGAGGCCCGATCTGCCCGCGGAAACTCAGCGGGTGTGTTGCCGGTATGAGCTGATCGTTATCGTCGCAGTATTCATCCATGAAGAAAAAGCGGACGTTTTTCAGGTTGAGATTCAGATAGTTGATTTTTTCCGCCATGATGCGATAGGGCTGTGTCGGGCCGACCGGCATGATGAATGATACAATTTTATCACCCGCGGCGGCTTTCTGGAACTCTTTGACCATTTCGTCCGCGAGGAACTCGTAGACTTCGTCCAGCGTTTCCATGACTTTGAGCTGGCCTTTGGATTCTCTGACAAGTTCTTCCACTGACAGACTCAAAATTCTTCTTACTTCTTCGGAACGGTTCATGCTGTTGCCCTTTCATTTATTTTTTCTGCAAGGATATGAATTATCCTGTTGCAATTATATTATAGGCGTGTAAAGTAAGAAGTGAAATAACACTTTTGATGCATTTTTATCACAATTGATGCAAAAGAGGGAAAATCATGGGAAAAATCAAGATCATCAGCCGTCCCGATCCGAATAAACTGCCGGATTTCCAGCTGCCGTTTCATGTGCGTTCCGTCGGGTGCAACGAGAGCGACTGCGGGTGGAGTGAATATGTTCCCGGCGGAAAGAAACTCTTTGTGCAAGTCTTCTGGACCCTGAAAGGCAGTGGCGAAATCACGCTTCCCGACCGTAAGATCGTTACGCGGGAGGGGGAGGTTTTCTATCATCTGCCGGGAGAAGACCATCGGCACAGGACGCTCGGAAAACAGTGGCATTATTACTGGTTCACGTTTGACGGCGCGGGCGCGGCGGATTTTATCTCGTCCTACGGTTATGGACGAGATTCACGCTACGCGGGGGAGTGTCCGGTCAAACTCTTTCTGGAGCTGGAACTTCTGCTTCGGGAACGCACCCCCTATGCGCAGAGACATGCCATCTCCGCCGCCACGGAGATTCTTGCCCTTGCCGGAGGCAGGTTCACGGGCAGGGCGGGGCAGGATGTGGTCAGGCGCTTTATCGAGATCGCGCAGGAATCCGCCACGGACACCCGGCTGAGCGCGACTTATCTGGCAAAGGAGCTTGGAGTGCATCGGACTACGCTCAACCGCATCTTTCTTCAGGAAATGGGGATGACGCCCGGAAGTTACCTTCAGGAGCTCCGGATTCAGCATGCGTTGTCGCTTCTGCGGGAGACCGAATTCCCGATCAAAGCCATTGCCTCGGAATGCGGAATGCCGCATACCAGTTATTTCTGCCGCCTGATCCGGAAAGTCACCGGGCTTACCCCTGCCGGTTACAGAAAACAGGGCGGAGTGGACTGAAAGTTCCCCGCGCGGACAGGATGAAATTGCGCAAAAAAACACCCCCGCCGCAGGGCAGGGGTGTCGGAAGAACAGGGCAATTCGGAACGTCAGGCGACGGTTCAGCCTCTGATGATTTTCAGAAGCTCGTCGCGTTTTTCCTCCATCGTCTCTTTGTCCTTGGCTTCGACAATGAGGCGGAGGAGCGGTTCCGTGTTGGAGGAGCGGACATTGAACCACCAGTTGGAATATTCCACGGAAATGCCGTCAAGTTCAAACATGTGCCCGTCGGAATATTTGGTTCTGATGCGTTCAAGAATCGGTTTCACGTCAGCGACTTTGGAGTTGATCTCGCCGCTGGAGAAATATTTGCGGAGAGGTGCGACCAGTTCGCTGACCGGTTTTTTCTTGCGGCAGATGAGATTTGCCAGCTTGATCATGGCGAGTCCCTGAGACTCCGCCACATAATTTTCCTTGAAGTAATAATGCCCGGAAAGTTCGCCTGCAAAAACGGCGCCGTATTCACGCATCTGCGCTTTGATGAAGGCGTGCCCAACGCGGGACATGATCGGTTTGCCTCCGTTTTCCTGAATGCACTCCCTGACCGCCCAGCTGCTGCGGAGGTCATACAGAATCGGAACGGTGCCCTGTCCCTTTTCGGAAAGGATATCCTGCGCAATCAGCGCGGTGAAGAGATCCATCGGAATGATCTCGCCCTTGTCGTCGACGAATCCGCAGCGGTCGGCGTCGCCGTCGAATCCCGCGCCGAAGTCCGCCCCGACTTCCACGACCTTCGCACGGAGGGCATTCAAAGTATCCGTATGGAGCGGGTTTGCCTCATGATTCGGGAACGTACCGTCCAGCTTCTTATAAAGAGGAATAATCTCGAACATGTCTTCGATTCCCGCGATTTCGTAGGAACCCATGGCGTTGGCGTAGTCCACGACGACTTTGAGTTTGCGGTCCATCTTTGCGTGGGAACGGAGAAACGCGCCGTATTCTCTGGCGATATCATAAGAGGAAACGGTGCCGACCCGCTCCGGCTTCGGCCATTCATTTTTTGCAACGAGCGCTTCAATGTCGGCAATGCCGGTGGCGCCGCTGATCGGAATCGCCTGTTCGCGGCAGATTTTGAAGCCGTTCCATTCCGCGGTATTGTGAGAAGCTGTGATCATGATGCCGGCATCAGCTCCGAGCTTGCCGTTTGCGTGATAGGACATCGGGGTCGAGCACATGCCCAGATCAATGACATCGGCTCCCTGTTCGGTAATGCCTTTGGCAAGGGCATTGAATAGAGGGAGGGAATGCGGGCGCATGTCTCTGCCGACAACAATTTTTTTTGCTTTCAGGAACACAACGACAGCTCTGCCGATTCTCTCGGCAATATTCTCGTCCAACTGCTCCGGATAGACGCCACGGATATCGTAGGCTTTGAAAATTCCTGACATGATACATCTCCTTATGAAATTCAAATTGAATAAGTAACTTACTTTCAAAGTCTTTCATTGTCAAGAGGACGGAAAAAGATTAAACAGGAAATAAATAATCGGTCTGTGGACGGGTGAAAGCGTAAAAAACAGGGTTAAATTACTATATTAGTTATTTTTAATACGAAAACGGCATATTTATTTCATAAAAAAGCCGAACTTTGAGTTTTATGCGTTGAAATCCGGTCTGTCTCTGGCTATATTGTTGAAATGGCTGGGCGGATACAGAGGTATTCTGTACCGTTGGATTGTTAGAATTTCATTATTCAGAACCAATTAAATAGGACTGATGAAAGTATTACCATGAAGAAAAACGACTCCACATGACGGTTTGTTAAAAAGGGCAGGGGGGTGCAATTGCAAAAATTATAGTATATAAACATAAGGGTAAAAAGGGTTTTCACAGCCATCCCATAGGAAAAGAAAAAGTTGAAAGATGATGGTTCTGGATG
>DXVA01000134.1:0-2448 GCA_019408975.1 Lentisphaeria bacterium
TAGAAGCGCGGGGTGAGCATCCAGAAGGCTGAATCATTATATTTTGCATCCTGCAGCACCTGTGCGATATGAACTGTTGTCGTCAGAAATACTCTGCCCCTGATTTTTGAGAAAAATCCACAAAGCGGCGCCCATTTTTCATTGAAATCCTTTTGTTTGTTTTTGGGATTTTGAATCATCCGGATCAAGACCGCATTTTTGGAGTCCTTGAGCTGGGAGATCGCGATATTGTAAGTGTCTGAATCTGTATGGCAAACCCAGTTTCCGCAGAATTCCTGCGGTGAAAGAGAGGTTTGTTCAACAAAGGGCGGAGCGATGGATGAGGTAACAGTGCATCCGGCGTAAAGCAGCGTTGAGGCTGCTGCGAACAGTAATATGAGCTTTTCAAACATAGTGCCCTCCTTTTGAGATGCGGGAATAAGATAATACTGTCTGTGGAAAATGCAAATGGATTTGTATTCTTGAACTTTGATCAATTATGATAATGTGAGAAACTTGATGAATGAAGTCTTCACCGGTGAACGTTTGCTGAAGCATCGGATATTTTACTGGATAAAACTGTGACATCCGTTTGCATTTTGAGGAATACCTGCTATATTGATCAATATATGAGCAGTAAATATCGATTATGTCTGGTATGTTTACTCTGGCTGGGATGTCTGGTCTGTTCGACATCGGGATCTGCCGGAGACTTTCTTTTTGCATGGAACGATGCTTTTGAAACTCTTGTGTCTGCGGAAGAGAGGCTCAATGACGATCCGCCGGCTCTGAATCAGATTATTTCCGGCAAGACCTTTTCCATTTCTGCCGGCAATTCCGCAGAATACGGCGTTCCTGATTTACGGATATCATTCTCGAAAATCGACCGTAAATACCGGGACTGCATCATAAAAAGAATTGCTCTCCTGTTCATTCCTCTCAGATGCTGATTTCGGGTTATGTTCGCTTTTTTTACCCGAAATTATGAATTATCTGAAGGAGAATGATATACTTTATGACACTTTTCATTGTCAGCATCGCCATTGCATTAGGCGTTTCGTTTTTGTGTTCCATCATGGAAGCCGCACTTTTGAGTATTACCCCGAGCAAAATCGCCGTGATCGCGGAGCGTTTTCCCGCGACGGGGCGGATTTGCAGAGAGTTCAAGAAAGATATTGAAAAACCGATCGCCGTTATTCTGATCCTGAACACCGCCGCGCATACGTTCGGCGCCTCCATCGCCGGTGCGGAGTTCGACGAGCTGTTCGGCAACCGTTATATCTGGGTCTTCTCGCTGGCATTTACGGTTATGATGGTTCAATATACGGAGATTCTGCCGAAGACGCTGGGAGTGCGTTTCAATTCGCCGGTGATTGCCTGCACCGCACGGACACTCAAGCTTCTGGTCTGGCTGATGAGTCCGCTGATCGCCCTGGTGCATCTGATCAACCGCCCTTTCGACCCGCATAAAAACGATGGGAAGGAGGAAAAGGTCAATATCGGCGAGATCACGGCGCTGGCAGCCATGGCACGGGAAGCGGAGCAGATCACCATGACACAGGAACAGATCATCCGAAACACGCCGATGCTCGGCAAACGCACGATTGAGGAACTCATGCTGCCGCTGGCGAAAGTCTGCATGATACCGGAATCCGCCTCGAGATCCGAGATTCTGGATTTGATGCGGAGGGATCAGCACTCGCGTTATCCCGTAATCTCCAAAAACGGACAGGTTGTCGGCTGTCTTTCTGCCAAAGACCTTCTGTTCCATCAGAACGAGGAGTGGAGGGAACTGATGCGTCCGGTCAAATTCATAGACACCGCTCTTTCCCAGCTGGAACTGATTGAAAACGTCGTGAAACTGGATTCCAGGCTTCTGATGGTCCGTGACCGGAACGGGAAAACCATCGGTATGCTGACGGTGAACGACGCACTTCTGGAACTGGTCGGGCAGGAATTCCCGGAGACTTCCCAGGCGGCATGATTGGCGCCCGGCTTTGCCCCGGCATGGCTTCATCACGGAGCCGCCGGGGCATTCTGAATCACTTCACTGCCGAATCAGAATGACGTTTTTGACATGGAGAGCGGAGGCGGGATGCAGTCTTGAAAACGTCAGCAGCCCGGGGATGGATAAATCCGCCGTCCCGAATTCCACTGCTTTGTATGCACTCCCGCCGATTTCATTCAGTTTATACACCCTGCGGGTTCCTCCGTTTTTGCACCATACTTCTGCCGCATTGCCTGGTATGGCGCCGTCCGCCCGCATGTTCAAATAGATTTTCCAATTTCCTTTCAACGCCGGCAGAGGGCACTGCAAAGAAGAATTTCTTCCGGAACGGACAACCACCGCATGATCGCTGCGCCGGTTGTCATTGTCCCAGAAATTAAACTTGCCGGATGATATGATCCGGTAATTTTCCGGATTCAGATTCCTGCAATTATCCGGAACATCCGTATCGGGATAATTAC
>DXVA01000134.1:2458-11175 GCA_019408975.1 Lentisphaeria bacterium
GGACGCGGAGAGCGCGATATAACCGCGTTTGCCGTCGAGCCTGTGCCTGCCGAGATCAAGATATTTGAATTGATCCCCCATGATTTCAGAGAGCCTGATCCAGCGCGCGGGAAAATGGGTGGAAGTCACATCTGCCGCAACCATGCCGCCCGGTTTGCCTTTGAAACGGGTTTTCAGACCGATCAGCACCTGCCATTCCGAATTTTCCAGATGACGTGAAGCGTCAAAGCTGAAATGCACCTTCCATCCTTTGTTTTTGCCGACTCTGATCACCGGATAACCGAGGTTTTCGCCAACCTCCGAGGAAAAGATCGAAAAATCCTCCGGACCGTAAACCCGCAGATCGTCTTCTGCAATGCCGGCGAACTCCGGGGGAATTTTCCTGCCTTTGTTCCAATTCCCCGTGATGTATTTTTCCGCACTGTCGATGTAACGCTCCAGACTTGCTTCCGACGCCTCCTTGTAACGGTCCGGCCGATGCAGGGATTCCACCGCCTTCCGCGTTTTTTCCGCCAAATCCATCAGATTGATTTTCTCCCGCAGGGCCCTGCCTTCCGGGTTTTTCGCATTTTTATAATATGCCTCATCGCTGTAAAGAATCGGGAAATTGACAGCCATTGCCGCAATCCGGACTCTCCGTAGTTTTTCAGCATCATTTTTAACAAGTTCCTCTGCATGGTCAAAACAGTTCCTCAAGGTCAGAAGATCCGCCAGCGGCAGTTTTGACAGCTGTTTTGAGGCAACCATTTCTCCGAAAGCGTTATTCCGGGCGGTTCTTTTTGCAATCTGCTGATTTTTCCGGTAAATTTCCCAACTGGCATCCATGTATTTCCGGAGCGCTGGTGCGGCGGCTCCGTAATAGCCTTCCAGAACTTCGAGGGTAAGTTTTTCCTGATCCAGGCTGGGATTCCACATCAGTTTGCACAGCAGATAGTTCTGTACCGGAATCAGATCTCCCGCCTCACCGCAGGAATACCCCTGTTCCAATACCGATACAGCATGATTTTCCGCAAGGAAACGGAGATTTTCCGCAAACGGGCGCCAGGATGGATACGGCATCATTGTATTGCCGAAATTCGAGGTGTAATCCCAGATGTAAAGCTTGTTCGCAATCCTGCCCCATGCCTCTATTTCCTCACGTGTCCGGGCATTCTCCGGGGATGTAATCGGATAGAGGACATTTTTCCGGGTGCAGTAACGGATGATCACATTGTCGCGCGGACGGATATTTTTCGGCGGATTTACTGTATATTGGTAAGCCAGGGTTTCGACCCAGACCTGCGGGAACTCTCTTTTTACCGCATCCGCGATCTGATTGACCGCATGGAGCAGAGAACCAGCCGGAGAACCTTCTCTTTCATCTATTGCCCTGCAGTTGTCGCACCTGCAGTAATTGTCGGCCATTCTGCCCCAGGAATCATTCTGCGATACGGAGATGATCCGGGGATTTTTCTCTTTCCTGAGCCATGCCAATGTCTTTTCCGTCAACAGCCGCAGGACTTCAGGATTCGTCAGACAGAGCTGAACCTCTCCACAGGACGGAACCCACGGTCCGCGCCGCCCGTTTACAAGAGCAAAATACTCCGGATGCTTTTCAAAATACTGCTGACGCGGAATCATCATCCCGAAAGTGTGGCACCATCCCACCAGTTTCAGGACGCCTCCATGAGATTCCGGTATGCCCAGATAGTGTCCGTTCACCCTCATCCACGCGGCGAATTCTCCTCCGGGACCGCCCAGACGGTCACGTCCTGCAAACGGCGGGGCATAACGGATATCGTAATTTTTCAGTGGTATTGTTTTTTTAACGGGA
This sequence comes from Lentisphaeria bacterium, assembly GCA_019408975.1. Classification (GTDB taxonomy): domain Bacteria; phylum Verrucomicrobiota; class Lentisphaeria; order Victivallales; family UBA1829; genus UBA11452. Next base: position 4,272 of record DXVA01000134.1, read on the forward strand.
ATATCCATATCCCAGCGGGTCCAACGGCGGACACCCAGGTCTTCCAGAAATTCATATACGGCATAAAGGACACCGCGTGTACTGTCTCCGGTGAGAATCAAATCATTTCCCGTTTTTTTCAATATAATTTCATCAGGCTTCAAAACGGAAAAATCAATTCCCAGAAGCCGGGCGTTTTCGGGCGACTGCCCCAGACGGATGGAACAGCCGGCGAATTCCGGATTCCTGACGACGGGAAGAAGTGCGCCGCTGATTTTCTTCAGATTTTCCTGAAGTTCCCTTGCTGCGGTTTCTTCCACCGCAGTCGGGTTCTTCGGTAAAACAATCGTGTAACTGCTTGTGCCATTCGTCACCAGTTCCATACCGGATGCAGAGAGAACCATACCTGCAAACAGGAGTGAACAGAGAAAGCTTCTTTTCATAATTTTGTCCTTTTCTTATCAGAGTTAAAGACCGGGATGCCTTTTCAGATTGCGTGTGCTGTCCGTTACCGGATTCCTCCAGCGTTTTATGTGCGACTTGTCCGTTTTGTAAAGATTACGGTGGATATTGCGTCCCTGCATCTGCACTACTCCGCCGGAGATGGTCAGGACGTTTGCATATGTCCCTCTGTTGTGCCTGTCGAAATCATACCCCGTGATATCCTCGAAACTCAGGCAGCAGCGTCCGTCCATAACGACGACAAGATCCGAGGATCGTGTGGAAAAACTTGCGGCTTTCGTCCATTTGACCGAACCGGCATACTCACTGTCGCCTGGTGCCCAGCCGAATGTATTGGCATTCAGGCTGTAACTTGAAGCATTGCGGACTGCCGGTCCTTCCACCCACCGGAAATCGCCCAGCGCGGCACGTTGATTCTCCGTGTTTTTATTGTCGCCCGGACAAATAAAACCTTTCATGGCGGGAATATATTTTGTTTCGATGAAATAATACACCCAGTTTTTCATTCCGGATGTCTTGGTGAATTGGTCAACCCATCGCTGTTTATTGAATACCGTGGGAGCATAGTCGCTGCTGTCGTTTACATAAAAGTTCATTGCAAGGCCGATCTGCTTCAGATTTCCCACACATACAATCCCTCTTGCCTTGTCTTTCGCGACATTCAGAGCCGGCAGCAGCATTGCGGCAAGAATCGCGATGATCGCAATTACAATCAGAAGTTCTATTAATGTGAAATAGTGGAATCTGTGAATCCCCGAAGGGGCTTCATGAATGGCATATGGTACCGTTGGAACATGTTCTGCAGTCTCCTGAAACGAAACATGTTCCATAACGGAGCGTCTGGTATGGCCAGCTCCATTCTGCTTGAAGATTTTCTTTTGAAACGGCATAATCAGCTCTCCTTTACTTTATAATAATGGCGTCCAATATACGGATTCTGTGATTTTATCGACTGGAGCAGGATTTCCGATGCTTCGGAGGCAACTTCAGTCAAATCAATATTCAAATACACTGCCTGCGGAATGGGATAGTTCATTTTCAGCTGGATGTTTCTCAGGATAATGCCCGCCGGCAGCTGTTTCAAAGGCAGATTGAGGACCAGTTTCGCCGCGATAAACTGCGCCATTACATCATCGAAATACAGAATAACATCCGGACGACTGGCGGACGGTGCGGCAATGATCTGTTCCGCCGCCAGCTCCGCGTCTTTAATTGTCGTTCCACTGTAAACGGGAGATTTTCCTGAAGTCAGTTCGTGAAACAACGGCGCCAGAATATCCTGGGTTGAGGTCTGGCAGATTAAAGCGGGGCGCCGGAACCCCAGAGAGTCCGCCCGTTTGCACATATCGCGCAAAATCTCTGTATAATGATAGGTCAGGCTGTTCGGAGACTTATCCAATGCTCCGACGAAAAGAGCCGGAATCTTCTTCTTTGAAATCAGCCTGAGAGACTTTTCCGTAAAATCGTCCAGATGAATCAAGCCGTCAAGGGAATTGTTTTCAATCATGCGCCGGAGCCCGGGGTAGTCATCGATATCATAAATGAAGCCGGCTTTTGCGGAAAGGTCTTTGCCCACCCCTTTTTTGGTAAAACAGAAGATATGCACACTGCACCCTTCCGAGATCAGGCGCATCTGCAATGCCCCGAGCAGACAGCAGTAATAAGGGGAGGCTTCCACATACCGCGCCGTTATCCCGATGACACGTCCGGCATGACCGTCCATATTCGGGTCGATCAGATAGACTCCGATTTTGTCTCGGACATCCAGCACTCCATCGTCTTTCAGCTCGTTGATCGCCGCTCCGATGGTTGCGCCGCCGAATCCGAGCACTTTCCGCAAGGTATCCTGAGACGGCAGCTTCTCTCCGGGTTTCACGCCGTTTTCCCGGATATACCGCACGATGGCCTGTTTCGCCATTTCTGTCTTTATCCCTGCCATATTCTTTATTTTTCTCCGTCTAAACAAAAACCTGTTTACTGTTTTATTATAAACAGATTTTCGTTTTTGTCAAGGGCGGAAAAGCAGGATTTTCAGAAAAAAATCGATAAATCGGCAATGTGGCTGCGCCGGACAAAAAAACTCCCGTCCATGATATCGGAAGTCATGAACGGGAATTTTTCAATTCCGGAAAGATTATTTGCCGGCTGTCTGTTCGCGCAGTTTTCTTGCTTCATAAAGATGATAGAGAACCAGCGGGATCGCCATGAAGAACAGCGAACCGAAGAACAGGAATGCGATATAGAAAATAATCGCGTGCGGTCCTTCCGCCCGGACATTGCCTGTCGGGATGAATCCGACGAGAATCGCCAGAAACGCTGTCAGGAACGCGATGCCGGAAACAATCCACATTCCAGGCTTTCCTCCCGGAATCTTGTAGGAACGCGGCACGTCGCCTTTGGAATAACGCAGCTTGATCGCGGCGGCGAACATGAACAGATACATGATCATGTAAAGCTGTGCGGTCAGTGCGGACATGATCCAGAATGCTCCGCTGATGGTCGGCATGAAGAAGATCACCAGGGAGAGCAGGGAGGAGATCGCCGCCTGAATAATCAGGATTCTGGTCGGCATTCCGTTCGCATTGCGATGCTGCCAGAATTTCGGAAGATACCCCTCCTTGGCTACTTCGAGCACTCCTTTGGACGGTCCGAGGACCCACGTCACAACCATGGTCAACGCCCCGTAGGCAAGCAGGAAACTGATGATCGGAGTCATCCATCTGATATGGAAAATCTCAAACATCTTGTCAAACGCCTGAAGAGCGCCTGCCGCAAGGCTGATGTCGTTCTGCGGAATGACGACCGCGATGCCGAGAGAGCCGAGGATGCTCAGAAGAATGATGATCGCGCAGGAGATGAAAATCGCCTTCTGGAAGTTTTTCTTCGGATTATCCACATCCGTCACGTGGACTGCGGACATTTCCATACCGGAAATCGCCACCATCATGCCGGACAGCAGCATGATCTGATTGATGTTGTCGAGGTTCGGCACCAGTGCGCTTGCCGAGAATGGAATCGAGCTCGGTTTTCCCATGATGAAATAGACGATCATCAGAAGAATGATCAATATTCCGGGAACCAGGGTTCCCGCGATGGCGCCCGAACTGCTCAGGAACGCGGACAGCTTCATACCCTTGAAGTTCAGGAAGGTCGCCAGCCATAGACTGCCCACCACGACAAGGAACACAAACCAGCGGTTCGTCGCCAGTTCCGGATTGAAGACATAGGCGATTGCCGAAGCTACGAACGTCAGAACCGCCGGAAACCACGGCAGGTTCTCCACCCATTGCATCGAGATCGCCACGAAGCCCCATTTCGGGCCGAACGCTTCTTTCACCCACAGGTAAACGCCGCCGTCCTCCGGCCAGCCGGAAGCCAGTTCCGCTGAAACCAGCGCCGAAGGCAGGAAAAAGCAGATGGATGCCGCCGTAATATAAAAGATGATGCTCCATCCGTATTCCGCCTGAGACGGCAGATTGCGGATTGACAGCACCGCCGCCACATTCAGCATGGCAAGAGTAAATACTCCCATGCCCGTTTTTTTTACGATTGAACTCATGAAATCCCCCCTTTGATTTGGATTATGGTTCTCCTGCAGAAGATTGGAAACGCGGGAATGTCCACGGAGATTCTCCCCGCCGCCTTTTCCTTTGTTTCATATCTTCCGCAGGCAAGTCCGCTTACTTTTTGACGCACATTGTGGTGAAGACCGTTTTGCCGTCAACGACTTTGCGTTCGACTCCGTGGATATCTCCCTCATATCCGGGGAAGGCTTCCTCGAAAGCCTGGCGCGTCAGCAGGTAATCAAGAATCGGTTCGGCTTTTTCATTGAAAATCTCTCCGCCCATGATGATCGGGATTCCCGGAGGATACGGGACCATCATAACAGCCTGAATCCTGCCTGCCGCCTTGCTTAACTCAATCGTCTCGACGTGTTTGCGGACGACTTCATGGTAGGCGTCGGACGGTTTCATCGCCTGATCCGGTATGATCTCGAATGCCGCCTGCATTTTATCGAGCATCTTGTGCTCCTTGATCCAGCGGTGTATCGCCACGCAGTGATCGCGCAGGCCGATGCCGTCATAGGCAGCCGGATGAGCCGTGACAAGGTCAGGGAATACTTCGCAGAGAGACTTGTTTGCATCGAAGTCCTCTTTGAACTTCAGCATCGCCGCAAGCAGGGTTCCCTGTTTCGCACGGGTCGTGCCGAGCGAATTCAGCATCAGGAAGGAATAGTAATCCGTCTTTTCACATACGATATTGTGATTGATGAGATAATTCGTCAGGATCGAAGCGGGAATTCCCCAGTCCCCCATCGCGCCGCCGTCGTCGATTCCGGGTGTGGTGATCGTGAGCTTGATCGGGTCAAGCATCACATAGTTGTCCTCAATGTCGGGGAATCCGTGCCAGAGATTGTCTCTGCTGAACACCCACGGTTCCTGATGATCCGCCAGATAGTCGATATCGGCATCGGCGAAATCAACGTCTTTGCCGTCGATTCTGACTTTGCGCGGCTGCCACATGTCGAAGAACCAGTCTTTTTTCTCCTTGAATTCGCGGTTGAGGCGGGCGACCTCCTTGCGGAGCTGGATGGCTTCGCGGATGATGTCCCGCATCATGACTTCGCCGTTGTCGTCCATCATTTTTGTGGCGACGTCCAGCGAGGCGATCATGTTGTACTGAGGCGAAGTCGAGCCATGCATCATATAGGATTCATTGAATTCGACCGGGTTGATCTTGACCGTTCCGCCGTTTTTGATGTGCAGCATGGACGCCTGCGAGAATGCTGTCAGCAGTTTGTGCGTGGACTGTGAACAGAAGATCGGCGGATCGTCCGGGCTGACTTTACCGTCAGCCATGCCGTAGTGGCCCTGATACATCGGGCTGAAGCGTGCGTAGGCATACCATGCTTCATCGAAGTGCAGATTCTCCACGCTTTTTTCGAGCTGTTCCTTGATCTTGACCACGTTATAGCAGACTCCGTCGTAAGTGGAGTTTGTGAGCGCGGACATCTTGACCGCAGTATTTTTGAGTTCCTGCGGAATCAGTTGGCTGTCTGCGATTTTCTGCCTGATCGACGCAGGCGTGAACTCGGAGAGACGGACAGGCCCGATGGTGCCGCGTTTGTTGCGGCGCGGGATCATGTAGACGGGAAGTGCGTCCGTGATGGTCATGGCATAATTCAGCGATTTGTGGCAGTTCCTGTCCACAAACGCGATGTCGTTGCTGATCAGTTGGCTGCGCCAGATGATCTGGTTGACGGTGGATGTGCCGTTCAGGACATAGTAAGTCTGGTCGGCGCCGAACACTCTTGCGGAGTTTCTTTCCGCATCGCCGACGACGCCCTCGTGGTCGAGCAGCGACCCCAGCTCCGGGACGGAGATTGAGAGGTCGGAACGGAACATGTTCTCACCGAAGAACTTGAACATTGCGACACCTGCCGGGCTTCGGAGAAAACCCTGTCCGCCGAGGTGTCCGGGCGTATGCCATGCATACTTGTAGAGTTCGGAATATCTGACCAGCTCCCCGAAGAAAGCCGGATACACGCCTGCCACATACTCTCTGGCATGTTCTTCGATGCGTCCCGCGAGAAATTCCGCCGTGTCGGCGGTTTTCCAGAGACATCCATTGATTCTGGCAAGGTCTTCGGCGGCAAGCTTTTCCGTTTCGAGCTTGTCGGTCATCAGCAGAATCGGGATGCTCCTGTTGCGTTTGCGCAGTGCTTCGACGAGTTCGGACGGGTGCATCTTTTCCGTGCTGTTCTCCTCCGGAATGTCCCAATCGACAATAACCGCTCCCAGATCTGCGCGGGAAAGAAAGATTTCGCTGGCGTCTTCGTAGGAAAAGGATGGAATGACCTTGCATTCCTGTGATGTTTCCAGTTCCTGGATGATTTCCCGCAAACGGAATCCGTCGTCATTTTCGGAGTTCAATTCATGCGAGACGAACAGGATCGGCCATGCCGACATTGTGATTTTCATTTTGTCCCCCCCAAGGTTAAAATGATTGTATTGGCAACGGCGTTCTGCCATTGCGGCTCTGTATTTTGTTGTCTGCATTAGAATACCATCTCTAACGGAAAAATCAAACGGATTTTCCATAGCCTGACGATGTACCCTGCTGCTTTCCCATGCGTTTTGCCCGGAATACGGTAATATAGAATCGCTGTGGGAATCATACGGATTTTCCCTGCAAAGAGGGAGTCTGCGAGCGACGGGAACAGTAATATCTTTTTACCGGATATCTGTTATCCGGATATGCGATAACAGATTTTTTTCTTTTTTTTACATTTTTTTATTTTGCCGGATTCAATATCCCGTCCCGCAGATCGGTTTTGAAACGGAAGAATGCATGAGCGTTCTTCTCGGATCAAGAGCTTTGCCTTTATCGCGATTCAGCTGCATAAGCTATTCCGCCGGAGCCGCTTCCTGTTTTTTTCGCGACTGGGGGATATGACCTGAAA
>DXVA01000135.1 GCA_019408975.1 Lentisphaeria bacterium
GGTGAAATGATATGCTCCCGCCAATCCGTTGTTGACCCGTGTCCAGTTTTTTCCCCCGTCTTCGGATCTCCAGACTCCCGGAGACAGGATTTTACCGGCATTGTCCGGTTCGACGGTACAGTAGAGCAGTTGTGAATTTTCCGGGTGGACAGCCAGCCTTGACACAAGCGGGGCTTTCAGCAGGCACTGCCAGCTTTTTCCGTGATCGCCGGAATAATAAACTCCGCCGCGGTTTTCAGGAAATTTCCCCGTTTCCCTGATTCCTCCGGCGATATAAAGGCGTCCGTCCGCAAAAGGCACGACCTGGGTGACGCTTTCCAACGGGCAGTTTATTTTTTCCCAGTTTCTGCCGGAGTCACGGCTGATGAACAGCCCGCCCGCAGGTTTCTGCCCGGGGCGCATCGCTGCCGCTGCATACAATGTTGAAAAACCGCTGTCCGCCGGGACCAGATCGACGATATCGGCATATCCCTCCAGCCCCTTTCCGAGTTTCCGCCAGCTTGCCCCTCCGTCGACGGATTCCAGAAGCCCGGCTCCTTTTTCACTTCCCGGAAGCAGATGCCCGGTGGCGACGCAATAACGTTCCGTTTCATAATTCAGAGCCAGAAAGCGGCGCATTTCACGCGGGGAAGACGGGTCTGCCAGCAGTTTTCCGACATAGCCTCTAAGCGCTTTCTTCGGCGGCATCTTCACCGAACCGTCTTTCCCGACGGTAATATCCCGGAACGATTTTCCGAAATCACGGCTTTCAATGAAATACTGCCCGCGGATTCCGCCGACGAGCCAGTCGCGGCAGTTGAAAAACGCATAGAAGCGTTCAGGATCATCCGGGTCGACGGCGGCGGCAAGCACCCATTGGTTGGAACCGACCATTGCATTGGGCAGCCCGTACAGCGTATTGCCGCCGTCACGGCTTACCTTCAGCCCGCAGTCCGCCATCCAGAAGAGGACCCGCTCCGGTTTTTTCGGATGGAATTCAAGGTCAAAGACGCACATATTGCTGTTTCCTGCACCGGCAAACTGCGAAGCTGCCGGATCAATGATCCGGTTGGAGGCATCGGTCCAGCTTGCTCCGCCGTCTTCACTGCGGTAGGTGACACGGTGGGAGTGGAAATAGAGAACATCCGGATTGGAACGGGAGAGATCGAACTTCCGGACATCCCAGAACCCGAATGTCAATCGCGGAGTTCCGTAATTCATCGGGTGCCGTGTCGTCCATGCCTGCCGGATATTGAGCGCCGGTTCATCGGCTGGGCGGTAATGCTTCCACAGGCTGCCTTCCCAGCCTTGTGCGCCGCGGGTGATGCAGTTCCAGTGCTTGCCGCCGTTGCCGGTTTTCCAGATGCCGTAAGGAATCCACGGGTGAAAGATGGACGCATAGACGGTGTCTGCGTTGCGCGGATCAATCCGTACCGTATGGAAATCCGGCAGAATGAATCCCAGAGTCTGCTTCGCCAGTTCGCCGTATTGCTTATGACGCTTGTAGTCCTTGTTCGCCCGGCTCCATTTCCGGTGAAACGGTGCGGGGTCTTTGTGATAGTTCAGGACCACATTTTCATAAAGGCTGCGGTTTTCCGGTTTTTCCATGAATTCATGCCAGATCATTTTTGTGCTGATGAGCCAGTATGGATTTGCGCCCAGCCCGTATTTGAAATCGGGGAGGCCGTTGAACAGTGAATCCGGCAGCCGGAGATCTCCCGTAATTTCCCTCCATGTCCCGTCAAGCCCGTCACAGCGCCAGATGCCGCCGTCGCAAACGACTTTTCCGTCACGCTTTCTGTAAGAGGATTCAAGCGCGGCGACCAGAACCAGCCTGCCTGAACCTTTCTCAATCATGCCGTCGAGGTCGGAGTAGGTCATGCCTTTCGGGAGTCCCTTCATCATTGCGGAAAATGTTTTTCCGGAGTCCCTGCTTGCATAAATTCCTCCGTCCGTTGCAACAAGAATGACTCCGGGAAGCTGCTCGAACATCAGAATCCGCAGCGCCATTTCGCCTTTGGGCAGGGCATCCGGCAGAAGTGTCCAGTTCCTGCCGCCGTCGGAGGAGTGGAGCAGGCCCTGCGCCAGACGGCGTTTCCCGCGGTTCTCGACTCTGCGCAGATATCCGGTTCCCGCCCAGACGCAGTCAGGATTGGACGGATCGACCGTGACGGTGCTGATTGGAATGCGTGCAAATTTCCAGTCGAAGATTCTTTCGATGGAGGCGGTGGACAACCTCTGCCAGCTTTTTCCTCTGTCCGTCGTTTTGAACAGCCCGTTGCTTTCCGTTCCGGCATATCCGATATCGGGAGCTTTCCGGCAGAAATCGACGCCGCTGATGTAATGCAGCCGTGGAAATCTCCAGTCGGGATTGTTGATGGATCGGTATGTCCTGCTGCCGTCATGGGTGATATAGCTGGCGGACATGTCGCAGGACTGTACAAGACAGTCGGAATCAGAGGGATGGATTCGTAAATACCAGCTGGTTCCTCCGTCTCCGGGGGCTTTCTGCTTCCAGACGAAACCGGGATCGGATGTGGCTTCAAGCCTGCTCCAGTCTGCCTGCGTCAGGTCCGCACCGGCAGCCAGTACCGGCAGAACCGCCAAAGATACGATATGTCGCATGATGCTGCTCCTTCCGAAAGTTAATATATATTGACATCTGAAAAAGGTTTCTGGATATAGAAGCCTTTTTCATTGTACCATGATCTGAATTTCAGGCTTTCGAGCTCCACGGCATCGACTCCCGCCACATGGCCGTCAAAGAACGCAATGTTTCCGCGTCCGGAATGGGAAAGAGAAACTGCGGAATCAGGCTGGTTTCCGAAACGCAGCACCATGTAGGCTGAGGCGCCGTTGGATCTGCGGGAATCCATAAACAGTGACATGCGGCTCGGCGGTATTCTGGAGTCGTTAATGCCGTGATGGCGGAACGCATCCACTGTCTGCACGCGGACCCGTTTGGTGAAATGCAGCGATAACCCGTCGTTGCCGCGGTGAATCCCATATACATCATAACGGTGGCGGTTTGCGGCGACATCGGGATATTGCAGAACCGGATTTCCGGGACAGCGCAGAATCGGCGAATTCAATGTCACATATTTGTTGCGGTACAGCAGCATTGACCATGTGAGATCCGCTTCATATCCGAGTGCAGTCGGTCCCTGCCATAAGACAGCCTGCCCGTCAAAGTCATCTGCGTAAAATTGATTGACTGCCATCAGCTGCCGTAAATTCCCTGTACAGTTAATGGCATGGGCACGCTGTCTTGCCTTGTTGAGCGCCGGCAGAAGCATTGAGGCTAAAATCGCGATGATCGCAATCACGATGAGGAGCTCGATCAGGGTGAAAATCCGTATTTTCACCCTCGAAGTAAGAACAGGAGAACAGGGAACGGGGAAACATTTGAACAATTGAACAGGAAAACAATTGAACAATTGAAGGAAGAAAGAAGAAGCAGGATCAGGGGAATGGCAACGTCCTGCCCTGTCCTGCTGCCGGAATGAAATATCACTTTTACAACTTTTTCTCATGAGGAGCCTGATCATGGTGAAAATTCGCATTGTCACCATGGAAGTAAGAATAGAAGAACAGGGAACGGGGAAACATTTGAATGAAGAAGTGAGGCAGGGCATTACAAGTTTTTTTCCATGCCTCATTCCTTTCTTTGATATTTCATGTTCCCTTTTCCTGAGAGAAAAATCTTTTTTCCGGTTCATTTTTTATTCTCCTTCTCCGTCATTTGCATTTTGAGTTGTTGGCATATGAGAGTGTTCCTTTTGAAATCAGAAACGTTTGCAGGTAGACAGTGCGGTTCGTATCGTTGATTCCGTGTTCATAATATTCCAGAAGCTGAAGAACGGCACGGTGCCCGATCGCGTAAAACGGAAGGGCGATCGTTGTCAGGTTGTCGTCTTCTTTCGATGCCGATGTGCCGTCAAAACCTACGACCGAAATATCCTGGGGCACCGAAAGCCCGAGCTGGTTCAGAGCTTTGATGCACCAGCGCGCCACCTCATCGTTATGACACCAGAATACCGTCGGAAGATTCCCCGCCGCCTTTTTCTTTCTCAATGCATTGAAAACCGTATGGTAAGAGATGCAGCCGTAACTGCAATATTTTTCATCACAGTCAAGCCCGTATTCCATCAGGATATTGCGGATGATGCCGGCGCGCCGGTAGGATGCATAGGAAAAATAACCGTCCGTCCCGGTGGATTCAAGGCTGGAGTTGTAAATCAGCAGGCCGACTTTTTTATGCCGCATTGCGCGAAGCTGTTCCGCCAGCGTCCTGGCGCCGGAGCCAGGGTCACAGACAACGGCTCCGACGTTCGGAATATCAGGGTAGGCGGAGATCAGAACCTGCGGCAGAGCCTCGTTTTTCATAACAGCCTCCAGCGGCCGGTCGGGGAAACAGTCGCGTCCGCCGATGTGGACAATCCCGAGCAGGCGCTTCAACAGGCTCCCGTTGAATTCTTCGATCTCCTCGGGCGGCGCCGATACAGGGGGGAGTTCCAGCATGATTGTAGAAAGCCTTTTTTCCGCCGCGGAATCGATGATCCCCTTGATGAACTGCAAAGATATGCCGCTGTTGTGTTCAATCAGCTCGGAAAAACGGTAAGGCAGAATGATACCGATGTTGGGGTATGGTGCAAGCTGTTTTCGCGGAAGGGATTTTGCAATATGCAGTATTTTCGGGGAGTTCCGCTCAATGATTCCTTTTTCCAGAAGACCGTGATAGGCGCGGGCGACTGTCTTCCGGTCGATCCCCAGCTGTTGCGCCAGTTCCCGTGTCGAAGGCAGACGGAGATCCGCCTTTACAGTGATATTCCTGAACAGGCGGCGCAGTTCCTCTTCCAGTTGAAGAAACAGCAGGTCCGGCTTTCTGCGGTCCAGCTTGATTTCCGAATAATCCACTCTTTTCTTCATTCGATCAGATGCCCTTTTGCACGATTCATCTAAAAAAATACGCTTGCACAGCGGTAAATTATTCCATTTCCGGTGTTAATTATATGAAAAAATCGGGATAATGCAATAACAGGCCTGATAAAACATGAATTTTTATTCTATTTTTGGACCTTTCGCAGGGGCCATTTTCCTTTCAGCGCTTTTCCCGCCGTCCTCCGGCTTTCCGGCGGGCACAAGGATCACACGGACCGGAGTTTCTTCATATCCCTCCAGAGGAGATTCCCTGTTTTTCAATTTGGCTTCCGGGATCTTCTCCTTCCGCACAATATATTCATGCAACGCTGATTCTGGGCTCAGAACGGCATTCAGAATGGTGTTTTTGTCCAAACTGTTGATATTGATCAGGTTCCCTTCCAGGGATGCGAGGCATTGCTTGCCCTTGAAGCTGGAACCGACGAAAACATAGGTCCCTTTCTCTTTTGGTTTTCCGGCGGTGTTGTCGTAAAGCCAGTCATCGGCATCGACCCGTTTGGATCTTCCGTAAATGATCTCAATGCGGAACGGAGCTCCCTGCTTGATGTCTCCATTGCCGTAACCGGCAAGGACCAGCGCCATTTGAAGCTGGAACGGATCAAGGTCCGTCACGATCAGACTCTCATGCATTCTTCCGCGCGGCGTGGAAACCAGAACCTCGATCACACCCTCCCTGACGTTGATCCTGCCGGGAAAGGAAATGGTCCGGTCGCTTTTCCTGATGAAAGCCTTTCCGAGTAGAATGTTGCCGTCTCTGTCCCGCCGTGCGCCGATTCTTTTCAGGAGTTCTGCATCCTGCGCATAGAAGGAAATGGGAAACAGGAGAGAGAGCAGAAGAATGGAAAATATTTTCATGAAAACTCTTTCAGGTTAAAGATTTTATTCTGTTCGGGTTTCATGCCCCGCCGTTCGCAGTGCGGCAGTTCATTCGATGACGGCCCGGCATTGCCGGATTCCGTACGGGAATTCCGTTTCTGTTATCATATCCTTTCCCCGGGCAAATGTCAACCGGAACATATCATATTTTTTTTGGCAGATAAATACCAGCCAAAAATTTCATAAAATTCCGTTTTTTTGATTTTGGTGTCTTGTCAAACAGGAATTTCCGCTTATAATTAAAAGCAAAGGAGCTATGAAATCCCGATGAGACAGCAATTGAAATATACGGAAATCTGTTTGGACAAGGAGAATTCCGAACCGCTCTACCTTCAACTGGCGGGGGCGCTTCGCCGCCAGATCGGAATGACGTGCCTGAACAGCGATGAGCGGATGATTTCCGAGCGGAGGCTTTCGGAACAGCTCGGCGTGGACCGGACTACTGTCAGCAAAGCCTACTGTGAACTTCTGAAAGAAGGCCTGCTGACCCGCCGGACTTCAAAAACACTCTGCATTTCCGCGGAGAGCCGCCGGAAACTGGTGGCTCCCTTTCCGAATATCGGCATCATCGTTCCGCAGCAGTTCTCCAGCCTGATCGAAATAAATAATGGATTGCCCATGCATTATATTAAGGGAATTATCGACAGTGCTGCGGCGAGGAACATTTCCACCATCATGATCCAGCTGCCTGATTTCGACGCTTCTTATGCGGAGATCGACCGTTTCATTGATGAACTTGCCAAACGGCTGATCGGTGTGATCCATATCGGGGGGCGCAGTGTTTATCCGGACCGTCCGCTGGAACGGCTGATGAAGTTTGAAAAACTCCCGCAGGTCATGATTTCCGCCTATCCGCATTTTCCGAATGTCGGCACTGTGACCGCCGATCCGTCTTCCGGCGGTTACGCGCTGGCGGAACAGATTCAGGCACTCGGGCATAAGAAACTCGGAATCATCCATTACATGCCGTCCATTGCTGCGGAAGGTTATGATAATTATTTTGTGTACGAGGTGTATTCCCGTCCCGGAAAACTGCTTCGGATTTTTGAGAAATACGGGCTGGACTGCAATGAACGGTTTCACTGTTTTGGATGCAGTAACTTTTCCTCCATTCTGAAAGCGTTGAAGAGAAAAATGAAAGAGGGAAATCTGCCGACCGTTTACTGGTGCGTCAACGATGAAACTGCGCATTGGACGATGAATGCTCTGGCGGAACTGGGATTGAATGTTCCCGGGGATATTTCCGTTGTCGGCTACGATGGCGTCTCCATTACCTCGGAGGAGAATCTCACTACAATCAGCCTTCCTTTTTACGGGATTGGATGCAAGGCATTGAATTTACTGCTGGATTATTATGAAAACGGGAAAACGGAACGGAACAGCCATCTGGAAATTGCAACATCCCTTGTAGTGAAAAAGACATTATCACGCGTGAAGTATAATCATGGAAAGGATGAAAGATGAAAAAGAAAAGAAACGGAAGGAAGAATTTCACATTAATAGAGCTCCTGATTGTAATTTCGATCATCGCGATTCTTGCGGCAATGCTTCTTCCCGCATTGAGTGTGGCGAGAGAGAAAGCACGGACGATTGCCTGCGCTTCAAATCAGAAACAATGTTCTCTGGAACTGATGCAGTATGCGGAAGACAATAAGGGCGCCTTTCCGCCCTATTACTACAACGGCGCAACAAAATGGGGTAACACTGACCAATCTGAATGTTCCTGGTTTCATATTCTTGCCGATGCCCCATGGTGGAGTGAAAAGATAAAAAAGAAATGGCAGTATTTTCATTGCCCCTCCCTGCCGTTTGATCCTGCCGGCAACTCTTTCATGAGAGCCTATGATAATCAGATATTCGGATTGGTCAGTGCATGTGCCGGAGATCAATTCAATATACATAACAAGAAAGTGGCTTCCACCGCCTCCGGTGCTTACCGTTATTCGGACAGCGATCTGAAACGCCCTGTGTCGGAACTGCCGATGTTTGCGGACTCCACCCGCAGGACCAATACTGTTGGCCAGAATATTCAATCGGCTACGATTCATTATCGCTACAAATATGAGAATTCACCTTCTCTTCATCTGCGGCATCCGGGGAGCAGCGCGAATATCACCTTCCTGGACGGACATGTGGAAAGCCAGAACAAGGGAACGGTGATGTCCCGAAATGTATTTCAGCACTGGGTTTTGAAAAATACTCTCTGGCAAAGCAGATGACCAGGAAAAATCAACCATAATCAGAAAGGTATTGTATGAAATCAATTTGTGGAATATGGGGTTTCGCACTCTGTCTTACCGTGTTTGCCGCAGATCATGTCAAGGTTTCGCCGGACGAGGTGCTGTTTCTCGCGCACTTCAATTCAAAATCCGGTTTTGAAGCAGGGAACGGTGACGATCTGATCAACAATGCGGAGATTACTTCCGGAAATGGCGGATTTCCGTTTCAAGACAGCTCTCCGGCAAAGGACGCTCTGAATATTGTCGGCAAAGGAAGATATTTTTCCATCGGCGCCGACGGGAATTTCAATCCCGCGCGGGGAACTCTGCAATTCATGGTCAAGCCGCAATGGGGGACAAAAGGATATAATCACTGTGTTCTTTTTCATCTGGTTTTTGACAAGGAGAAACGCGGCAGTTATGCTTGGGATGGCGTTAATTCATTTTATATTCAGAAACCGCCTCATCGGGAACAGTTCGATTTTACCCAGGACGGCAATCATGCTGCAAACGTGATAAAAAAACAGATTCCATACAGCAGGGACAGGTGGTATCAGCTGACTGTCACATGGGATGCAGCTGCGGGACAGCGTTCTTTTTACATTGACGGAGTCTTAATCGGGACCAGGAAATTCCGTCCGTTTTCCGTACAGCCGGTGGAGCTCTGTTTCGGCGGTCTTAAAACATGGAATGCGCAATCTCTGATTGATGAAGTCAGGATTCTGAACCGTGTTCTTACGCCGGAAGAGGTCAGGCAGGATTATGATGCTTTGATGGAAGGCAAAGAATTTCCCGCTCCCCCGAAACCGGGAACGGAAGATGTTTCTTTTTCTCCGGTCAAACCGGAAAAACAGCCGGAGAGCGCCAATTTCACCGGTGAAGTTTTCCAATGCCCCTATCTTGATGCGGATCCTGCTTTGGACGGAACGCTGAAATCTCCCGTCTGGAAACATGCGTATTCCATCGGAAATTTTCTTTTCTCCAACGGAAAGATTCCGGAGGCGAAAACGGAAGTCAGGATATTTCATAATGCGGATGCATTATATCTTGGAGCAGTCATGCATGAACCGGCAATGCAGCATCTGGCTGCCAGATTCGATCAGAATGATTTGAACATCTGGAGCGACGATTGTTTTGAAATGGCTATTGATACGGCGGGCAGGAGCGATACCTTTTACCATTTCGCAATTAATGCGTTAGGTTCCTGCTACGATGCGAAAAGTGGCAGTAAGACATGGAATGCAAAGGGAATGCAGATTAAGACATGCCGTCTGCAGGACCGCTGGATTGTGGAAATGAAGATTCCTTTTGCCGCATTCGGCATGGCGCCGCCGCAGGTCGGCGAGTTCTGGGGAATCCGCCTCTGCCGGGAACGCTATGCGTCAAAGACGGAATATACGTCCAATCCTGTTGTAAAAAACGGGCCGTTCAGCCAGAGAAACTATTTTGCGAAACTGTATTTCGTCCCCGGAAGCTCGGAATATGATCTTTCCATTCAGGCTGAGCAGCAGACGTTTCAGATGGGTGTCAATCACCTGAAATTCAATGTGAAGAATCCTGCGGGAACCGGAGGGAAAATCCGGCTCAAGGCAGCGCAGTACGATACGAATGGCAAGTGTCTGGCAGTGGAAGAGAGTGAGTCCGGAATTGCGGATAAGATTTCGATGGCGGTTAAAGTTGCGGATGACCGTGCGGAGCGTATGACGATTACCGCGCTGATTGAGGGTAAGACAGTTTGCGGAACCACCCTCCGGCGCGGATTCGATTCCACCGGAAAAGGGCTTCAGGTTCTTGCTGCCGAATTGGACGACATGAATGCTTACCTTGGCGATCTGGGAAAAATCCGGCATCCGGTGCATCGCGGAGTTGTGTCTTCCATCGAACGCATGAAAAATGCTTTGGCGGAATATCGGGAAAAACTGGATTTCGCACTCAAGTCAGGGACAGCGGTTTCGGAGACGGAGACGGAGAAAATTGCGGCGCTGGCAAACGGATTCCGCAGATTCCAGGACAAATACCGTTATTTGACCTGGGAAACCTCGCCATGGGAATTCGGTTCACCGGAAGCTCTGCCGCCGGTGAATTATAAACACAGCCTGAAACTGGATTACCGGGTGGCGGGAAACGAGCGTGAGGTCAAGACTTTCATTCTTTCCGGGCTGCTGTGCGGAAAACGCCTTGATCTCCGGATCATGCCGCGTTCCTATGATGCGGGTGGCAGGTTTATTTCAACGGATCATTTTGAAGTGTATCAGGAACCGTTTGTCAACCATAACGGCGATCTCATTACAGCTCCGCTGATCCGGATTCCCGGTAATATCGTGACACTGACTCCCGGCACCAATGCGCGCATCTGGGTGATCTTCAATTCCCGTGGAGTGGCTCCCGGAAATTATGCGACTGAAATTGAAATCAAGCCGCTGCATGATTACAGCATACCGAACAGAAGCATTCCTGTTGCATTGAAAGTCTGGAACTTCATACTTCCCGAAACGCATGAGTGGCCGATCGATATGTTTTTCTGGGGACCTCAGCTGGGTGCCGTTGATGAAACCGCCATGTTGCGGCTGATGCATGATTACCATGTAAAGTGGACTATGACCGAATCCCACAATTACAAAAATGGTTTTGTGCGTGACCGTCGCTGGTTCGGAAAGGCTCCTGCGGGAAAGAAGTATGATGAGAATTTAGTGAAACATGCGAATCAGGAGTTTTTTGAAGAAGCAAAACGCCTGAACATGAAGATTGTCTTTGCGTGGGGAACAGGCCCCGATGCAGAATGGCACAAGATCATGGCGGACCGTTTGCTGAAGATGGGATTTACCTATCAGGATTTTATTTTCCATGGGTTGCTCCGGGATGAATTTTCCAGAAAAGATATTTCGCCGGGGAAAATGGTGCGGGAGGAAACGAAAAAACTGCTGCCCGAAGCTCAATTCATGGCGACTTATCTGTCTACTCCGCCTCCTTCCGGCGCAACATTGGAAGAGATTGAACAGACCGGGCTTGCTGATTTCTTTAAAGTCTGGGCTGTCATTTCTGGCAGGCTTGAAGGAAAACAGGGACCGGAAACCAAAGAATTTTTCCGGAAGCGCGGGAATGTTCTGTGGGCATACCGCTGCCAGACTCAAATGCAGCTCCAGTCAATCCTTTTCTA